>JALYXC010000059.1 GCA_030947315.1 Verrucomicrobiota bacterium
TTTTTTTGCACGCGCAACCAGAGTTGGTCGCCGCCGGATTCTTTGGCGAGAAAAGCAAAATCAGTTGGCTCCTTTTCATAACGTTTCGCGCGCTCATCGCGGTCAATGCCGGACGTGTAAGTGATCCATGCAGCGAAAGCCGTGCCATCGGGTGCTACACTCAGCGCAGGATAATCATCATCCGCGCGTCCGCTGCTTAATGGCCGCGAAGCCGCCACTCGCTCGATGTCCACCGCGCCTTTTAATTTTTCAACAAACTCGCCGTAGCGAATGTCCGCCAGTTTGAAATCAAAATCGCCCTGCGCCGTTTTCACTTTCACGACGGAATCTTCGTTGACGCCGTTGAGCAGAAGAATCACGGCGTTGTCGGCCATGTTGGAATTTCCGCCGCGGCCCTTGGCCGTTTTTTTCGGATTGTTGCCCCGACGCACTGAGAGTGGACGAGTGGAAGCCTTCCAACCACTCCTGCCTTGAACTTCATCGCCGTTCTCGAAACGCCAGCCATCGAGCCGCTCGATTTTCCCGGGCGAAACGGAAATCGTTCCGTCCCATTTGGCGGGAGATTTGTCGGTAAGGCCGAAGCGAATTCGGACGCCAACATCTGAAGCAAAAACCGGCCACGCAAAAGTGACCGCCCAGAAAGAAATGATTAGTCGAAACATGAGATGAGGCAGACATTAATAATTCAAATAGAGTTACGGAAGATAAATTTAATTTTCCACGGCGAAATCTAATCCCAGTTGTAATACAGAACTGCTGCTTGAGTTTTTGGCGAATCAGGCGAATACTTTCCCGAAATAACTAACGAAATTCACAAAATTGGTTCTGAGAAATTCTGTTTAATTCTGTAAATTCCGTCTCAAAAAAATTTTATGATTCTCACAGGCATCGGCGATGAAGCGGGCGCGAATATTGATGCGCAAATTCGCGCGACCCAGGAACTCGGCTGGAAATATATTGAGATGCGCGCCGTGGAAGTTCCCGGTTTTCCCAAGGGAAATTTTCACGATATTCCAGAAGATGCGTTCAACCTTTGCGTGGAAAAACTTCAACAAAATGGAATAGGCGTTTACGCCTTTGGTTCCGCGATTGCCAATTGGGCTAAAACGATTGAGACGTCGTGGGAAATCACCGCAGCCGAAGTGAAACGTTGCATCCCGCGAATGCAAAAACTCGGCACCAAATTCGTGCGCATCATGAGTTTCAAACCGAAAGACAACGAAGATAAAATTCCGGCGGTCGTTTTCGAAAGAATTGGCGAAGTGACAAAAATGTTTTTGGATGCGGGCCTTCAGCCGGTTCATGAAAACTGCATGAATTATGGCGGCATGAGTTGGAAGCACGGCCTTGAATTGCTCGAAAAATGTCCGGGCCTGAAATGGGTTTTTGATACGGGCAATCCTATTTTTAATAATGATCGCAGCAAATCAAAACCGTGGTCGCATCAGGATCCGTGGGAATATTGGGTGAACTTGCGCGGGCATACGGCGCATATTCATGTGAAAGATGCCACCACTCAGCCCGGACAAAAAGAGCCGGCTTACAATTATCCGGGCGAAGGCCAGGCGCGTGTGCGCGACATTTTGAAAGATGCTCTGGCGCGCGGGTACGATGCGGGAATTTCCATCGAGCCGCATGTCGCGGTGGTTTTTCACGACGCGTCCGTCCAGGCCGACGACAAACTGGTTTATGAAAGTTACATAAAATACGGTCGGCAATTGGAAAAAATGATCGCCGAAATTAAAACGGAACAGCGCCAAAAAACAAATTTGGTCGAAGCTCGTTAGTCAATTTTTTGTTTAGCTTATTGAAATAAAAAATCATGGCTGAAATTATTTCTGAACCAAAAGTTTGCGCGAATTGCGGAATGGCCATTCCGCCCGATTCAAAAACTTGTCCCAAATGCGGCGCAAAAAAAACCGAGAAGCTGACCGCTCCGCCGCTTCCCACCAAACCTGAAACAAAAATTGAGCCGCCGCCCGCGTTGAAAACAAATCCGTTCCCCCTCATTTTAATCATTCTGCTGCTTTGCAGTTCATTGTTAATGTTAAGCAGTTCCGTGGTGAACGTGGTAAGATTCTCCGCGCCGAATGCGGCAAAAATCCCTGCGCCTGCTGCGGCAAAAATCGCTCCGCCAAAAAAGGTCGTCGCGCCAGCGCCGACCGATTTGAAATTTCAAGCGTACCTGGCTGCCAAGAAATTTGTCAGTGAACAATTTCCCGACGCCCAAAAATTTTCTGAATACAAAGAATCGCCCATTGATCAATCCGGAAAAAATTATAGCGTTCTGATTTTTTTTGATGCGCTTAACCAAACAAGCCCACCCGCGCGCAACGTTTTCACAGTTGAAATGGAATGGAGCGGAACGAGTTTTAAATTAAAACAGATTAAACGATAAAGTTCCCCGCTCATTGACACCTCGCTTCGAGCGGGCAAAGTGTTTCTTCATGACCACGGCCAATAAAATTACGATCGTGCGGATTTTGCTGGTGCCGTTTTTCGTGATGCAACTGCTTTATTATTTAAGCAGCGGCCAGGAATGGTATCGGGCGTTGGCCATTTTTTCTTTTGCGGTCGCGGCTCTCAGTGATGGAGTGGATGGATACATCGCGCGGCGCTACAATCAGCGCAGCGAACTGGGCGCAATCCTTGATCCCCTCGCCGATAAACTGCTTTTGCTTTCGGGCATTATTTTATTGAGCCGCAATGTTCATCCTTATTTCGAGCGGATTCCGCTTTATCTGGCCGCGATTATTATCAGCCGCGACGCGCTCGTCTTGATGGGACTCGGGCTGATTCATTACACCTTCGGCAAAATAAAAGTTCGTCCGCGTCTGACCGGAAAAATTGCCACCGTCCTGCAAATGGCCACCGTTTTATGGACTTTATTTCTATGGAAAAAAACATTTCTGCCCTGGCTGACGGCGGGCGCGGCGATTTTCACTGGCATTTCCGGAATTCTTTATTTGTGGGACGGAATGCGTCAGCTCAACGCCAGTCCCACCAGCGCGCCGGAAAAAGAAAAATTTCAACCTCCAACCGGCCAAGGCTAGTAAAAACTCTAACTTTTGTTTTGATTTTATCTCGGTCGTGTTGCAGGGACAAACAGTCGTTTAAGCTTTTTTCAAATCCTCTAAAATGGATGTGAAATAAGCCATTCCGGCGCGCTAAAATTGTTTTAAAAAACCCTTGACAATTTTTGAAAATTTCGTTGTTATATTCTCATTGAGCCAAACACCAGCGCCCCCCGGCTACACAAAGCAAGGTTTTGATTTGCTTCCTCAGTAATATCATGAATGGGACGCTTTTTGACATATCACAGCCGAAAAACGCAAAAGTGCTGAACTTTCTATCTTCTCACAGAATGGAATATAGCTACCTGTTCAAACAGAACTCCGCAATTTTCGCACCATGGAATAGTGTGCCGGATGCCGATAGTAGTTGTGGGTGTCACCC
>JALYXC010000022.1 GCA_030947315.1 Verrucomicrobiota bacterium
GATTTTGCCGGAAAAAACCTGACGCAAATTCGGGCGCTTTACAATGGCAGTGGCGGTGGCGCTGGCTACAACATCGGCTGGGCGATGGGCGCAACTCTGCCTGGTATCAGTTACATCCGCATCGAAGGCCTGGATGGAAACCGCTTTATTGATGGCATGGCTGCTGTTCCCGAACCGGCGACCTGGGCCTTGCTTTTAGTCGGCGCAGGTTTGCTCCTTCGACAAACGCATCGCGCCGAAAAAAAATCGCGCATCTGATTTTTTGACGATTCATTATGTCTCGTTATTTTCTTTTTATTTGGCTGGTCGTCGTTTCCTTTGCGGGAGCGGCGACTTTCCAGGAAGATTTTTCTGGAAATCCCGCCGATCGCGATTGGAAAATTTTTGGCGACACAAATCTTTTCCAATGGAACGCGATCACTCAAAATCTAGCAGTGACATGGGATTCGTCGCGAACAAATAGTTATTTTTATTATTCGCTCAAAACTATTCTCAATCGAAACGATGATTTCAGTTTCGCCTTTGATTTACGCATGACGGAAATTATCGGCGGGGCCAATCCAAATAAACCTTCTGCGTTTCCTCTGGCCATTGGATTTTTAAATTTAAAGAATGCGTTACACACCAATTTTTTTCGCGGCACCGGATTAGACTCGCCCAATCTGGTCGAATTTAATTTTTTTCCGGATACTGGATTCGGTCCCACCATTTGGCCGGCCATTTGGGCCACCAACAGTTCGCTGAATTACAACGGTAGTTCTGATTACACGATTCTTGATTTGCCGCTCGGAATCACGGCACGGGTTGCTTTGAATTATACGGCCAGCAATCGGACTCTGGTCACCGTTATCACGACAAATGGAATTTCGATTGGAAACATTCATCCGGTTTCCTTAAGCGCCAATTTTACTGATTTTCAAGTAGATGCTTTTGCGATTGAAAGTTATAGCGATTTCGCGCAGGACCCACTCTTTCCCGGTTCCATTTTGGCGCATGGAATTTTTGATAATTTAATAATCAACACGCCGCCGCCGCCCGTGCAAAATTTGCGCGGATTTTTTTCTGCCGATCAATGGCAAGTGGAATTCCTCAGTCGCACGAATTGGATTTACGGTTTGGAACGAACGGAAAATTTCCAATCGTGGAATAACGTTTCGGAAAAAATCAGCGGCAATGGCGGTCAACTAATTTTACAGGACACCAACACGAGTTTATTAAACGCCCATTTTTATCGGGTCAAAGCGGAGCGATAACCATTCAAAAGCCGTTAAAACGGCTGAGGTTGCCTCATCTTTTGCGCCCGCACCGGGCTCAAGCCCCGGTGTTAATGAGAGTTGCGCATCAAGGAAGAGATTGAAAATGCGTCATTTAGGAATTAAGAATTTTCCATTTTCTTCAAATCCTCGGCCAAAAATTCGGCAACGTCTTTAAATTTTTTTATATTTTCGGGATTGAGATCCATCAAAGTTTTATGCGCTTCCAGGCAGGTGCGCGTGACTTCAGCGCGACTGGCGTTCGGACTTTCCGGGGAAACAGTTTCAAACTTTTCCGCGGGCGCGTCTTCCTGGCTGCAAATTTTAAAAAGATGGGTCACGCCGAGACTTTCCAGAGTCTCAATGATCCGCGAATTGGGATGGAGTAGTTCCAGCGAATGAATTTTCGGTTCGTTATTAGCCTGCGCAAAATTCAGTCCGATCCCAGCCAGCACGCCTAAAAAAGTGCTGTCCATAATAATGCACTCGGATAAATCCAGAATGAACTTTCGGTAACCGCGCAAGGAAAGTTCAGAAACCAATTTTTTAAAATCGAGGCTGGAAGTGAAATTCGCACGACCACAAATTTTTATGCAGACGGCGTGGGGAGTTAGGGCGACCGATAGTTTTGCGGACAAGTTATTCATGGAAAAAAATCAAGAAGCGCGTTGCGTAATTTGCGCCAGAGTTTGTTGCAACACGAGCGATTGATCAAGTGAGCTGAAAACCAATTGTTGATTGCAGCGCAACAATAAATCCATCGCGTGAATCAACTCGACCTGAGAATAGCGATCCGTTTGCGGCAACGCTTTAAATAAAATATAAGGATTCATCGCGAGCGGATTAAATCGTTTATCTTCCGGCAAAATATCGGCCGGCACTCGTTGCAGTTGCGATTTGAATCGAGAAAAATCGGACACCGGTTTTAGAAATCCTTGCTGCACCATTTCTTTCAGAAAAATCAGAACGCGAATTTTCGAAATCAAACCGTAGAGCAAACCGATCTCAGATTTTTTGGAATCAGTTCTCGCTTCCCACAGTTCCTCGTCGAGGCGGCGAAACAGGCGCGGCAGATCACGGTCGCCCAATGCATCGCCCAATGCAAAAGCGCGCGCCTGTTTGTTGCGGGTGACAATGGTGGAGACATCGTCAAGTTCGATTTGCGTTTTTTTGCCCACAAACAAAATCAATTTTTCGACTTCATTGTTAAGAATTCGCGCGTGTGGTCCGACGCAGGTGACGAGTTCGGCCACGGCTTCATCAGAAATATCTTTTTGCGATGTCCTGAGTTTTTTTCGGGCCCATTCCTCCGCCTGGTCGGCCCAATCCTTGTCATCAATGGACCAGCCGGAAAAAGTTTCCACCGCGCCGATTTTTTCCAAAGTTTTGTAAAATGTTTTTCGTTTGTCCACTTTGCCGGCGCTGATGAGTAAACGAACATTTTGCCAATCGAATTTTTTAAATTCCTGCGCAATTTCTCCTAAAGTTTCGGTGACGATGGCCGCGCTGGCTGTTCTTTCCTCGCCGATAAAATTGCAATTCTGCAGCCAGACTACTTTTCCACTGCCAAAAAAAGGAAGAGTTTGCAACGCTTCGCGCAGTTTCGCCAGAACCGCCAGAGCTTCGCCCGCGTTGGCGACATTCCCGTCAATTGTTTCATGATCCATCCCGCCAAGTTCGTCCGACCACTTCTGAAAAATTTCTTTGGCGCGTTGTTTGACAGCAAATTCGTCATCGCCACAAACGAGCGCCACGGGAAGAGATGGACAGACCGACGCCATGAAAAGTTATTCCGTTTCGCCGCCGTTTTCGTTGATGCGCTGCAAGACTTCCGTCATATCTTCAACTTGCTCAAACAAAGCGGAACGAACAAAAATGGGTTTTTTTTGCGCAGTGGCAATCGCCAGACAATCGCTGGGACGCGCGTCAATTTCCACGATTTTTCGGCCGAGTTCATTTTCCTGCAGCAAAATCAAACGAGCAAAATAAGTGGAATTTTTTAATTCCGTAATGATCACACGCTCGACGGAAATATTAAATCCCTTTAAAATATTGGCGATCAAATCATGGGTGAGAGGACGCTCCTTGGGCACCTCGCGCAGAAACATTCCGATAATCGCGCCCATGTTGTGTTCGACTTGAATGACAAAAACTTTTTCATCGTTGCCGACAAAAATCGCGCAACCGCTGTTGGCCGGTAAAATCCCGCGAATCTGGATGGGCAAAACCTCATTCTTCATATCCACACTTTATCGAAGAGAGATAAAAAAACAAGTCTTGGCCTGAATCGGTTGGCTATTTCGCTCGGGGCGGCCCGGATGAGGCAAGCCAGGTGGTTGCTTTGTAATATATTGTCTCTTCGACAATTTCCCCTGCGAGTTGCGCAATATAACTTTCCAGAGGCAAAATTTTTTTTGGATCCGCAAAGGCCACTTTATATTCGCGGTGTTCACTGCAGCAAGCCTCCACGAAAACGGAACTCCATCTTGAAACAAGGTTTTAGGAAGCAACGGGCGAATAAAAATTCTCGTTAAATCTCTAAGGCAAAGCTGTCGGTGCTGTTGGCACCGGCGGAGCTGTTGGATCTGTTTTTTCTTTTTTCTCCACAAACAGTTGGATGCGCTCACGGAGCAATGGTTCCAAAGTATATTTGGGTACCAGAAAAATCCAGTTTTCAAAAAATTTCTCTCGCTTCACTTTGTCGTCAATGGTTTTATTTTTTTCTCTGGTTTCCTTGTCCAGATTCGTCGCCAGATTTAGCGTCATAAAATAATTTTCCGCCGAGTTTGTTTTGCCAGCTTTAATTGTGTAAGTCAGATGATCAAAAGTTTCCAAAGTGATGACAGTTGGTTTGTCCAGGCCGGTTTCTTCCGGTTTGGGATTGACAACGACATCGGAAAAACTGGGCGAGGCCAGCGAACTGGCCAGGCCGGAAACTTTATTTGTATCCAGAATTTGGTCCGCTTTTAGGTCCGCTAATTTCCAGGCATTGGTTTCGGTTTCGCGCGATAGCTTCCATGAATTAGTGGCGTTGGTGGAAACCAGCGAAATGCTTTTGACTTTCTCAATCTTGAAAAAATCTTTGTTCAGCCAGTTTTCCGGGTTGGGCTGCGCGTTGCTTAACGGATCGGAAACTAAAAAAACTTTTTGTAAATTGTTCGGCAACAAAATCCAGCGACCATCTGGAAAACCGCCTTCACCTCCAAACGGCGTGGCGCGCTCTGATTTTTTTTCGTGCGTTTTGCCCAACAAAAAAGTTTTAATCGGTTTATCCGCGGCATTTTTAAATTCCACCAGCGTGCCGGTGTTGGTGCCCTGGCCCGGCTCGGACAATTCCATCCGCGCTCGTTGCGAAGGCGCGATTGCTTCCATTTGCACAATTTTTAAATCCTGCGCTTTGCGAACGAATTCGCTGATTTGATCGAAGTTGGCTGGATAATTTTTTCGTTCTTTCACCGTCCACAAATCATTTTTTTTGATGAGGTTGACTTCGGCCCGATCTTTTTTAAGAACGATGTGCGAAACATCGTTGACGGGAAAATCGCCTAAAAGTTTTCGCGACGTAGTGCTGCCGGATTGATAGGAAGCCTCATTGCGTTGGTGCAAAAATAAACCAAAACCGCCAATGATGACAGCGACCGCGAGGATGAGAAAAAATTGTTTTCGATTCATTTGGCGGTGGCGCGGCGGTGTTTAAAGATAGCTAGAACGATGCCGGAGAGCGCGACGAGCGCGGGCATCGCCAGGATATTGAGCCACTTTAAACGGTTTTCCAAAGAATTAATTTTGGCCCGTAAATTTTTCTGCAGTTGTTTTAATTTTTTATTCGTTTCGCTTTCTTTTTTGCGAAACTTTTCCAGTTCTTTTTGTTGTTCTGGCGACATAATAAATTTTTGTCCTTTTTCCTTGTTCTGTTGCAATTCGCTTAAGCGGCGCTGTGTTTCGGCCAAGCTGGTTTGCATTTCGTGAATTTGACTCTGAAAAGTTTCCTGCGCCTGCGTTTCCATTTTTTTCACTCGTGTAAAAGGACGATTCAAAGTCGCGCGGCTCCGAACACTAATCAGATTGCTGTCGCCGGCCAATTGTTCCACGGCGCTTTGGACAAAGGTTAAATTTCCATTGCGTGGAATCACGATGCGCTGGTTAAAAAATTGCTGAATTTCAACGGAGACCGCATCATTGAGCAGATCGGCGTCGCCAATTAAAAGAACGACATTTTCGGCGGAGGATTCTTTCAAGGAATTTTCCGGCTTAGGTTTGGGCGTGTCTTTTTTTCCGTCCGCGTCAGGTTTTTCGTCCGCTTTTTCTTTTGGTTTGCCATTAGGAAAAGCAGTTTTGAATTTACCGGTAAGCCGAACGGCCAGCGGATATTCCTGGCCGGCGGATTTAAATTCCTTTTCAATTTGTTCGCCGGAAAGTTGAGCCATAAATCCATCCACCAACTGGGCGTTTTTTGTCGTTTTCAATAAAATAGTTTCCTTTAAACCGCTGGCCGGCGAGCCGCTAAATGCGCCCGGAAATGGAATCAGCAAACTGTCAATCTGGCCTGTAATAATATCATCTTTATTGATGCCTTCCGCCGTGAGCGAAAGAACGGACGGCGCCGGAC
>JALYXC010000023.1 GCA_030947315.1 Verrucomicrobiota bacterium
ACGTGAAACGGCATCCGCGACATCGCTGGTGTAAAGGCTGTTAGTCGGTTTTGATTTTGATTCGTCGGAAAACATGAATAATTCATATTCGGCCCAGGTAACTTCAAATTTGCCCATCCAGAATGGGGCGATTTTAACTTTGTGCTGCGGCGCTTCATCTTCTTTGTGACCCGGCTCGGTGACGGGACTGCCCATTAAAAATTCGCCGCCCGGAATCGGAATCATCTCGAATGGAACTGCCGCGCTGGGCGGAGGCCGCGAAATAATATCGGTGAAAACTTTCATTTCGGCCTCGGTTTGTTCTTTGCTGGTGGCGAGAATTTTTTTATGGATCTGCGTGACTATCGGCAATTCATCTTTTTCCGGGCCCGCCTCGGCTTTGCGCGGCACGAGCGTAATTCCTTCCGGCCAGTTTGCGCCTTGATCAATCCATTCGCGCAATAAATCCGAAACTTCTTTGGGCAATGGGCCGCCTTTGGATTTCGGCGGCATTAAATAATCGTGCTCCGCAGAAAGAACCGTAGTCATATAAACCAAACTGCGCAAAGCGTTGCCCGGCACGATGCCCGAACCATGTTCGCCGCCTTTAAACGCTTCGGCTTTTTCGTCCAAACGCAATTTTCCTTTGGCGCCATCGGCATGATGGCACGTGACGCAATTCAATTCAAAAATCGGTTGAATATCTTTTACGAAATCAATGCGGCGCGTGGCTTTGAGCGTCACGTCGTCTGGCCAATTGGCGCCTTGGGCGATCCATTCGCGCAGCGTTTCGGTTTCAGTTTTGCTCAAGCGTTCGCCTTTGGGCGGCATCGCTTTGTCGTTATCCTTCGGTAAAGTTGTGCTGACATAAAGCGGACTTTTTTCCGGGTGGCCAGGAACGATGACGACGCCACTGTCGCCGCCTTTTAACGCTTCAGCTTTAAGATCCAAACGCAATTTTCCTTTAGCATGACTATCGCGATGACAAGAGACGCAATGTTGTTCCAAAATCGGTTTGACCTCATTGGCAAAATCAATTTTCTGGGCAGCCGGAAGCGGCAATGACAGAATCTCGGAAAAAATAAACGCGAATAAAAAATAAATTGGTTTCATTTCAGTAAGACGACACGCCGAGAGTTTTGCAAAGAAATTTAAAATTGAAAACTAAAATTTCGCGGGCCAATCGGCAAATCCTCCGTTACCTTAACACCAGCGGTTGCTCAGAAAAAATTACTTTCAATGAATTTCCATTGCATTTGCAAGGCGCGAAGGCAGTTTTACTATAGATATGAGCCAATCCAAAGATCAGCCGACTCCAATTCAAAAGACCGCCACTTCTGAATCTGCGCGTCCGAGATATTCGCGGCGCCCGCGGCCTTCCCGACCAGCTCCGAAAAAAGCCAGTCCAGTTACGTCAATAAAGGAGGAGGAATCAGAAACATTGGCAGCTAAAAAAAATATTGAATCGGCTTCTGATTTCCCAAAAATTTCTGAAAGAGAAAAAGAAATTCCAGAAAAAATCGATCGCGACAAGCGCGGGTCTGCCCTGGCGCGGGCTCTGGCCGAAGTCCAGGAAATTTCAACTTCGTTAAGGAAAACCCTCGGCGATTTGGAAAATGTTTTGGAAATTCTCGAGGAAGCCGAACATCAAAAGACGATGGACGAAACAGAAATCGAAACAGTTCGCCACGCGTTGCGGCAATTACAACGCCCTGAAGAACGCGAACGACGTCCGACCTCTTTTTCGCGAGAGCCGCGTCGCCAGTGGCGGGAGCATCGCGAACAACCGCATAAACGCAGCGAACAAACTGATTCCCGGGAAAATGAATCTTCATCGGGACGTGAGGATTGACAAATGGCTTTGGGCGACGCGACTTTTCAAAACGAGAAGTTTATCCGCCCGCGCTTGTTCCAGCGGCAAAATCCAAATCAACGGATTGGCCGTAAAGCCTTCGCGCACGGTTAAAATTGGCGATATTATTTCCGCTCAAACTGGCGAAATGATTCGAACATTTAAAGTCCTCGCTCTGCTGGAAAAAAGAGTAGGCGCAAAATTGGTCAGCCAATTTTTAGAAGATATGACGCCCGCTTCCGAATACGCCAAAGCGAAAGAAACATTTTTTAAAAACTCCGCCTTTCGCGCGAAAGGAACGGGGCGACCCACCAAAAAAGAGCGAAGAAGTTTTGAAACTTTTTTCCATTGAACGGGATTTAATCTGGCCAAAACAAATTATATCGAGTTGGGCGAAGGAAAACGCGCGGAGCGGATTCCTATTTTATACGAAGATCGCTCCGTTATGGCGTTGGACAAGCCGCCCGGCTGGATGCTGGTTCCTTTTTCCTGGCAAAAAACGACGCGCAATTTGCAGGCGGCCATTACCTCGAGCATCGCGGGAAATAGTTTTTGGGCGCGGTCGCGCAATTTAAAATTTCTCCACCACGTTCATCGGCTCGATGCCGACACCAGTGGAATTTTGTTGTGCGCAAAAAGTCCGGGCGCGCTGGAAACCTTCAGCGATTTATTTGAGCAGCGCAAAATGGAGAAAAAATATCTGGCCATTGCTCACGGAATTCCCAGAAAAAATGAATGGAGTTGCCAATTTAAAATTGCTCCGAACCCCGATGAAATTGGAAAAGTAAAAATAAATTCTTCTCAGGGCAAAGAAGCGGAAACCCATTTCAGAGTTTTGCAAAGCCGTGAAAAAATTTCCCTGATTGAAGCGCGGCCAATCACGGGCCGCACGCATCAAATCCGCATTCATCTGGCTGAAGCGGGCCATCCGGTGGTCGGCGATGCTCTTTACGGAAGTTCTGTTGGCTCTCACCTCGCGACACGGAATTTTCCTCTCGGCCTGCGCGCCGTTTCTTTGTCTTACTTTGATCCTTTCAGCAAAAGGCGCACTCGGATTTTTGCGCCGACGGAGGAATTTCTTCGCGAGTATCAATTTAGCGGCGTTAAATTATTCACTTAATGGCAGAGCGCTTCGCAATGTTGAGGCTCACGCGAGGTCAGTTATTTTTTCAATAGACCCAGCTCTGTGGCCAGGGTTTTTTCTTCCTTTAACTCAGCGACGGTCGCTTCAATTTTTGCGCGGCTGAATTCATTGAGAGACAAACCCGGCACAATTTCCAGTTTCTGGCCGTCACTCCGAACTGGGAATGAGCAGATTATATTTTTCTCGATCCCGTAACTGCCACCGGAACAAACACAAACGCTGTGCCAATCACCGGTTTTGGTCGGAGTGATAATTGATTTTACGCTGTCAATCACGGCTTGAGCCGCACTGGCCGCGCTGCCGGCCCCGCGCGCTTTTAAAACGGCAGTGCCACGTTGCGCGACGGCGCTGACAAAATCATTTTTCAACCAATTTTCGTCTTTGATAATTTCGGTTACGGCCTGGCCGTTAATTTCTGCGTTGTAAAAATCCGGGAACATGGTTGGGCTGTGATTTCCCCAAATCGCCAGATTTGAAACCGCAGAAATATCGACACCCACTTTTTTCGCGAGTTGAGTTTTCGCGCGATTTTCATCCAGCCGCGTCATGGCAAACCAACGATCGGGCGACACTTCCGGCGCGCTATTCATGGCGATCAGACAATTGGTGTTGCAGGGATTTCCCACCACAAGAACCCTGAGATCTTTCGCCGCATTTTTTTGGAGCGCCTGACCTTGGCCAGTGAAAATTTTTCCGTTGATGCTGAGCAAATCTTTTCGCTCCATGCCTGGCTTGCGCGAGACACTCCCGATGAGCAACGCCCAGTTCACGTCGCGAAAGCCTTCCTCGAGATTCGCGGTGGCGACCAGCCCTTTCAGTAATGGCGAAGCGCAGTCGTCCAGTTCCATCATCACACCTTGCAGCGTCGGCAATGCGGCTTCAATATCCACCAGGTGAATAATGACGGGTTGATTCGGGCCAAACATTTCGCCTGAAGCGATGCGAAATAAAAGTGCATAACCGATCGCGCCCGCTGCGCCTGTGACCGCCACGCGAATTGGAGAAGTGCTCATAACTTAAAAACTTGCCGCGGAAATAATCGCTACGGATTTTTGGCGAGGCAAGCGGAATGTCGCATAAAAAAAATCGGTTTTTTTAGAATCAGAATTTTTTTTGGAAATTTTTCTGAAATATCTTGCCAAAATTTTTCTTGTGATGACTCGAGAGACAGAAACTTATTTTCTGCGCAGCACGATAAATAAATTATCAGCCAGTCCTAAATCGCCCAATATTTGTTCTACTCTGTCGTAAGCCCACTTGACCGGTTTGAGCAGAGGATTTTTTTTGTAAGCGGTGGTGCGTTTGAGAAGAGCGGCGCGATTTTTATCAGAAATAAATTCTCCGTGGCCGAAAAAATCCTGGAGAATAACCAGTGGATTAAAATGGATCGCGCCACTCGCGACGATTTCCAACCAGGGGTGAATTTGGGCAAACTTTTTCAACGTTTGCAAATCGAAATAATTCACGTGCTGCGGTAAAATGTAACGATATTTTGCGCCGAGAATTCGCACGGCCAACGATTTTATGTTGGGCACTAAAATAAAACAGTGCGCGCCGCTCGTGAGCAACGAAGCAGTCTTCTCCAGGAATTGTTTCGGATTTATCAAGTGCTCCATGACAGCCCAAAACGTAATGGCGTCGAAACGTTTTTCGCCAAAATCAGAATCCAAAAATGAAGTTCCTAAAATTTCCACCCCGCGGCTTTTAGCGTATTCGAGGGCAGGCCGGGAAATATCAGTCCCCGTGACGTCATATTCGTGTGGAAAATGATTTTTCAGTTGGAAAAGAAAAGCGCCCGTTGAACAACCGACATCAAGGACACTTCCTCTTTTGCAGAAACGTCGAAAAAGTCGTAGCTCGCGCTCGAAACGGACGCTCGCATAATCGCTCTCCAATTTTTCGGGCGAAAGATAAAAGGGCGTTTGTAGCTCGTTGTAAAATACGCCGTTGGCCATTTCTGCTGGAATGGGATTTGCAAAAATCATCGAACAGTTTCGACATTGAACGATGCTCAAACTTTTCTTTTGCAGGACGAGGACGGCGTTATCTTTTCCACAAAGCGGGCAAATCCGTTTCAACTGATTTATCGCCTCTGAAAGCACGTAAATTAAACTGCAATCTGCGCTTTGATGCTTGGATGCGGGTCGTAACCGACCAGTTCGAAATCTTCGAACTTGAAAGCGTCAATATTCTTTACCGCCGGATTTAATTTCATTAGCGGCAAGGGACGCGGTTGGCGCGCGAGTTGTTCTTTGGCCTGCGCAAGATGATTTGCGTACAGGTGCAAATCACCAAACGTGTGGATGAAATCGCCAGGTTTCAGACCGCAAACTTGCGCGACCATCAGCGTGAGCAACGCGTAGCTGGCGATGTTGAATGGAACGCCGAGAAATAAATCCGCGCTGCGTTGATAAAGCTGACAACTCAATTCGCCTTCGCTCACATAGAATTGAAACAACGCATGGCACGGTGGCAGCGCCATGCTGTCAATATCAGCAACGTTCCACGCGCTGACAATCAATCTGCGGCTGTCGGGATTTTTTTTTATTTGATCGATGACCTGCGCAACCTGATCAATCCCATGATGGCTTCTCCGCACGCGTGGCCCGGCGGCGGTGACAATTGAATCGTCACCAGATTCGCCAAGATCAATAAGTGTTGGCTGATTTTCGGCGGGAGGCCATTCACGCGAACGACTTCTCGTTTTTACCCAATTGCGCCATTGCTTTCCGTAAACGGGTCCCAAGTCACCTTTTTCATTCGCCCACTCATCCCAAATCGTCACTTTATTTTCCCGTAAATAACGAACGTTTCTTTCTCCGCGAAGAAACCAAAGCAATTCATAAATAATGGAGCGGAGGTGCAGCTTTTTTGTGGTGAGCAACGGAAAATTATTTTGCAAAGGAAAACGAGCCTGCGCGCCAAAAACGGAATAGGTGCCGGTGCCAGTGCGGTCGGGTTTGAATTTTCCCTGGTCCAATACCAGTTTTAAAAGTTGATGATATTCGAGCATACGAAATTTGGCTCCCTGAGAGCGGCCTATTTATAATGATCGTATTTTCCAAAATAAAAATTCATCGCAGGAAAATAAATTGGTTGGACTGTCAGTCCGATTCAAAACTTTTCAAATTCAACTCGTGTAAAAATTTTCCGGCGAATCGCCCGTGCGGCTCGCACCTCGGTCAAATGTTTTAACTGAAACTGTCCTCGCGCTCAATCGAAACAAAACGCGACCTCGACAACGAAATTTTCCATAGCCACACGCATCCGCGAAATCGAGATTTACATTCAATCAACCGCCATCCGCAGCCGGGCAATCGCCGCCGACATTCGGGCAACCCGCAGCTACATTCGAGCGACCGCCGCCGACAGCCGGGAAATTGGCATTTACATCGAAGAAATTGCCATCAACTGAGCAGAAATCGCCAGTTACGTTCAAGAAATCGCCGCCGACACTCAAGAAATGGCCGCAAACATTGGAGAAATCGGCATTTACTCTTGCCGCAACTCCGCCGCAGCCGTGGGACGGCTGCAAGCAGCCGATTCCCTATCATTTTCAGCACAAAACCTCCTCATTTTCCCCTTTGCAGCCTCCCGCGCATTGAATAGCTTTCGGCCATGAACAACCGCCTTCAAGTCCAACTCAACATGGTCGGTGCGTGCATCACCGTCGCCCAAAGCTCTGATTACAAACCCTGCTCTTTGGCCAGCACGCCGGCCAGCCAATGCCGCATGACCGCCAGCAAATGTTCGCGCCCGGCCGCGCTTCGAA
>JALYXC010000044.1 GCA_030947315.1 Verrucomicrobiota bacterium
GCGCAGACTTAACTCCCGACGGCAAATCGGTTTTGATCCGATTGGAAATTTATCAAAAACATAAAATCTGGAGCGACGCTCAATTCTCCATTGATGCCCTCGGATTTTTAGGCGACCAGTTTGTGGCCATTCGCCCGCAAAAAAACGAAGGTCACGTTTTGAAAAATGACGAGGTGGTTGCCGGCCAGGAGCCGTTTGATGTTCAGGAAGTGGCGCGCGCGTCGCTCGGTTTCATTCATCGCGTGGATGAAACCGCGCAGAAACTCAATCAAGCCATCACGCGAGTGACGGAGATTGTTTTAAACGCGGAAACGTTGACCAATCTTTCCGAGACGCTGGGCAATTTCAAAAAAGTTTCGGAACATTCTCTGGCCACCGTTGATGGCATTGATCATTTATTTCAGACCAATAGCAGCTCACTTCATTCCGCGGTCAGCAATCTGGTGCAGTTTTCGCAGCAACTCAATCAATTGGCCGATGAATTAAGCGCCACCGTTTTGACCAATCGCGTCTCACTCAACCGCGCCATGACCAATTTGGAATCAGCTTCCGTCACGGTCAAAAATCTCGTGGACGAAGTAGAAACCGGCCACGGACTCGCGCATGGTTTGATCAAAGACGAGGAATTGATGAAAAATCTTTCCATCCTGTCCAGCAACCTCGCGCTGACCAGCAGTAATTTAAATCGGAACGGCCTCTGGGGAATTTTATGGAAACAGAAACCGCCAAAAAATGCGCCGCGCGCCCCGAACTTTGACTCCCGAAAAAAGTAAGTCGTAAAATTTTTTTTCCAGAAAAGCGCAAAGTCTGAAAAGTAGGGCGGGCATCTCGCCTGTCCGCACCGAAGGCGAAGTTTTTTTCCTCACTCGCGCTGAACAGGCGGGACGCCTGTCCTACTTTATTCTGCGCTTGAAATTATTCTGCTCCCATTGCAATTTTGCTTATGGATTTTGTCACCGTTTTTCAGGCTGGTGATCCCGGCGAAGCCCAACTGATTCGTGCACGGCTCGAAGTGGCTGGTTTTGACGCCACGGTGGCCAATGAATTTTCTTCCTTGAATATTGAAGGTGGTTCCGTGGCCGCGGGCGGAATTACAGTGCAAGTTCCCGCCGATCAGGCCGACGAAGCCCGCGCTTTAATTGCTTCTGAGAATGATTCGCCTTCGTGAAAAACGATTGGAAAAAATCGCTCAGCATACTGCAAAACCTTTTGCCTCGCGGCGAAATCCGTCTTGACGCCCCAACACTTCAAAAAAATTCCGGCGACAAATGGTTTGCTTCCTGTCGGCCCGACGCCGTTGCTTTGCCTGGCACGACCGAATCCATTTCGAGAATTCTCGCCTGGGCTAATCAAAATAAAATTCCTGTCACGCCGCGTGGCGCGGGATTTGGTTATGTGGGCGGCTGCGTTCCGGCGCAAGGCGGGATTGTTCTTTCGCTCGAACGGATGAATCGAATCAAGGAAATTCACGCCGGAGATTTCGTCGCCGTGGTCGAACCTGGCGTCCTCACCAAACAACTTCAGGACGCCGTGGAAAAAAAAGGGCTTTATTATCCGCCGGATCCGGCCAGTCGCGCCGACTGCAGTCTGGGCGGAAATATTGCGACCAATGCCGGCGGGCCGCGTTGTTTAAAATACGGCGTCACGCGCGATTATGTTCTTGGTTTGGAAATCGTTTTGGCGGACGGTTCTATTCTCAAGCTCGGCAGCCGCACCCACAAAAATAAAACAGGATTTGATCTTCACCGATTATTTGTGGGCAGCGAAGGAATGCTCGGCGTGGTGTCGGAAGCGACTTTAAAATTATTGCCGCTGCCACCATTTCGCGCCGCTTTGAGCGTTGGATTCGGCTCGATGTCTATTGCGGCCAAAGCGATTCGCGAAATTTTTCGCGCTGGTTTTTTGCCGAGCGCATTGGAAGTGGCCGATGCGTTCACTTTAAACGCCGCGCAAAAACGAACCGGCAATTCTGTGTTGGCCGGTTGCCACGCGCATTTGATTGTTGAGCTTGATGGGCAGGAAAAATCGGTTCGCTCAGAATTAGAAACGCTGGAAAAACTTTTGTCGAAATTGCAAACAAACTTTGCGCAACGCGCTTTGGGCGCGGCCGCTTGCGAAAAAATCTGGCAATTGCGCCGCGAATTTTCCTACGGATTGCGCGACACTGGTTTGACAAAATTAAATCAGGACATTGTCGTGCCGCGCAGTTGTTTGGAAAAATTATTTCAATTTGCGGAGCGGCTGCAAAAAAAACATGGTTTTCCCATCGCTTGTTTCGGCCATGCGGGCGACGGGAATATTCACGTCAACGTCATGGTCAATTTAAAACAAACCGGCGCGATCACAAAAAGCAATCGAGTTTTGGACGAACTTTTTAGGCAAGTTATCGCCTGGAATGGCGTCATTACCGGAGAACATGGAATCGGCCTGGCCAAAAAAAACTGGTGGCCGCTGGCCGCGTCCGCAGAAGTTCGCGCCGCTCATTGCGCCATTAAAAAAGCTCTGGATCCAAATGGAATTTTAAATCCAGGAAAATTTCTTTAATGGAAAAATTTGGAAAGTAGGCAGGCGTCTCGCCTGGCCGCGCTGAGCGCAAGCGAGGCTGTCTCCTCACGCTGGCCGTCCGCCCTACTTTAGGAATGCATTGTTTTCTTTGCCGCCGAATGTCTTTAAAAAAAAACGCTCAATTCGAAGGACGATTTTCTTTAACGGCCGCGGCGACATCTTGTAAATCTTCATGGATTTCTCCGACTTTGGGATGCACTTCTTTTATCAAATCATGTTCGGCTTTGGAAAGTTGTTCGATTCGTTTTGATTGTTCATGAAGCTGTTTCAGTAAATTATCCTGCCGCGAAGAAATTCGA
>JALYXC010000056.1 GCA_030947315.1 Verrucomicrobiota bacterium
GTGAAACCACCAATGCGCCGTTGTCTGGCGGAAATAGAGTTTTATCGAGCAACGCTGTGCCCGCCGATTTTGCTCCGCGCAGTTATATCATCAACGGCTGGAATGAATTTTTTAAAACGACATTGAGCACCGCCGATTTCGCCAGTTATATGGCTGGAGATTCCGGTTTTGCGATTCGCGAAATCGATATTCCTAAACCTTCCGATACAATTTTCTTCGGCGAAAAAGATGGCACTTCGGGACATTTTTTTATGGATTGGGAAAACAAGGATGATTATCAGCAACTGGACGAAAGCAAACATTCCACCGGTTCGAAAAAAGTGAATGGCGATGGTGGCGGCGGTTCCAATTACGCTTTTGCCGATGGCAGCGTCCGTTTTTTGAAATTTGAAAAATCCATTTTGCCGATCAATTTGTGGTTTATTTTCGAAACCAACCGCACGTATGCCGCTGGGTATTAGCTTTTCGGTTTTGCGTCTTTTAAAAAATTTCGACCTTAAATTTTTGTGCCGGGAATTTGGAAATCAGTCTCTCCTTTGCGCGCGCCCGCTTCCACCAGCAAACGATATTTCACATTCGGCTGCAACGGTTCGGCTTTTCCTCGCGGTCTGGCGGGCTTCATTCCCGCCACCGAAAAACCATAAATAATTCCTTTAGTGGGGACAGAGTTGGTTTCGGCAAATAAATTCCAGATCGGATGCGCATATTTATTCGTCTCGAATTCAGCGGCTGGGACGACTTTCAGAGCGGTTAATTTATATTTGCCATCAAAACTAAAAGAAACCTGGGGACTGCTGGAATTGCTCTGGCGCGCGGAAACGGCGCGCGTCCGCGCAGAAATTTGAATCACCGGCTTGTTGAAAAAATCAGTAAAAAAATAAATATAAACTCCTCCCAACAACAAGGTGAAGGTGATCAGAACAATATTTTTTTTTGACATAACAGAAATCTATTCAAGTAAAGACATGGACGCTGTGAGACATTTTTGGTTACAAAAGCGCGCCCAGAAAACCGCTAACGCACTTTAAAATCTTTTTCGCCTTTGATTTTTCCGGCTTCAACGACAATTCGATAATTCACGTTTGGCTCCAGTGGTTCCGGCTCCACTTTCGCCACGGCCGGTTTCATTCCAGCAATGGGGCTGCCATATAAAAAATCAGTCGTCGGGGCGGAGTTGCTGTCTGTCGTCAGATTCCAAAGTGGATGCGCATACTTATTGGTGGCAATTTCCGCAGCGCGAAAAACTTTGACGGAAGTTATATTGTACTCTTTATTATCCAGGCCAAAAAAAATCTTCGAATTACGATTTGTAAATAAAATATGAATTTTTTTTGGGCCGAACAAGTCTGTGAAGAAATGCGCATAAATCGCCCCCAGAATGAGGGCGGCGCAAATTAAAAACCCGGTTCGCATTTTCATCAGTCAGTTTGAATGACTCTTTAGCCGAAAAAAAATTCGATTTAAATTTTTGAATCGTTCGGTTAAAACGGATGGAAAGGCAGCCTCCCCAAAAACCATGAAAATAATCAAAACTCAAAAACAGAAGAAGCGGGCGAATTTAATTGCCGCTTTTACTTTAATCGAATTGCTGGTGGTCATTGCCATCATCGCTATTTTGGCCGGCATGTTATTGCCCGGTTTGGCCAAAGCCAAGGAGGCCGGCAAGCGCATTTCGTGCGTTAATAATATAAGACAACTGGGTCTGGCGTTGACCATGTATGCCGGCGAGAACAACGGCATCTTTTATCCGCGGACTCTCGGCGTGACCAATCAACCGCGCTGGCCAGAAGGCTTGAAGGCCGGTTATCAGAATGTAAAAATTTTACGCTGTCCCAGTGATGGACCGGAAACCCCTGCCACATTCACCAACAGTTATGAGGCCGATTCATCTCCTCGAACTTATATGATTAACGGCTGGAACGACTATTTTAAAGGAGACACGGGAACTAATTTCGACATGAACTCAATCGTCGGTAAATCAATGCCGGAAAATGCAATTCATTTTCCTTCTGACACCATCTTTTTTGGCGAAAAGAAAACTGCTTCGGGTCAATTCTTTATGGATTTGGAAGAAGGAAAAGGCAACGACTACGAAGAACTCAATCAAGCTCGTCATTCCGGTGGCGCTGGTTCTGATTATGCCTTTGCTGATGGCAGCGTTCGCTTTTATAAATTATGGCGCACCGTCGGTTCCACTTTTAACCTCTGGGCTGTAACAGAAGCAGGCCGCACCAATTACGCTTT
>JALYXC010000058.1 GCA_030947315.1 Verrucomicrobiota bacterium
CATTAAGGTCGCCGCCGCGCCGGCGGTGCGAACCATTTGCGCGCCGCGGCCTGGAGTAATTTCAATATTGTGAATGGGCAGACCGACTGGAATAGAGCGAAGCGGCAAACTATTTCCGAGATCGGGAGGGGCGCTGGGACCACTCACTAATTTTGCTCCCACTTGCAAATTATTGGGCGCGATGATGTACGTTTTTTCGCCATCTTTGTAGGCCAAAAGAGCCAACCGCGCTGAGCGCAGCGGATCATATTCAATGGCGAGCACCGTCGCTTGGATGCCATGCTTGTGCCGTTTGAAATCAACGATGCGATGAAATTGTTTATGGCCGCCGCCCCAACCGCGACTGGTGACCCGGCCATAATGATTGCGCCCGCCGGTTTTTTTCTTGATTTCAATCAAGCTGCGTTCCGGCTTGGTCTTCGTAATCTCCGCGAACGACGCTATTGTCAAATAGCGCGTCGAAGGCGTTAATGGTCTAAAAATTTTTACTGCCATAAAAAATTCAATCTTCCAAATTTACAGCTTGGAGCGCGTTGGCCATCAATCCTGCGCCCAGCCGGGCGTTCAGTTATCGGTCACGCGGATAATCTGCCTGTCACCATCACAGGCGAAAGGAGCGCGGAATATATCAAGGTAAATTTTCTCTGCAACAACTTTTTTAAATTATTTTCAGAAAGATTTTTTCGAAAGATTTCAAAGGATTTTTGGGACGAATTTTTTCGGTCCAAAAATTGTTAAAAGCGGAATTGTTTCCATTCAACTATCAAAAATTATTTTTTCAGATTCAGAGTTTTCCCTATTGCATTTAATTTTTGTTCTGCTTAACTTTTCTCAATCCTATGAAAATAAAAACCACCCGCTCAGTTTTTTCCCACAAAAAAGCTTTTAATTTTTTAAAACTTTTTGTCGGACTCCCCGGTGCCGCCTCTACCATATCAGTCGCCAACGCCACTCCTCCGACGTATCGCCTTTTTGCGACGCGCGAAGGATTGGTCGGGGGCCGAACTGCCAATGGTCACATCATTCGATCGCGCGACCATTTTGTGGCTCTTCCTTCCGGCACAGTATTGGATTGCGATGGCTGCAGAACCTATACCGTGACGATTTATTATGCGGCCACGGGCAGAACGGTAACGGAACCGGTTTATGATGTCGGTCCCTGGAACACCAAGGATAATTATTGGCATACGCCGCGCGCGGAATTTGGTTCATTGGCTCTTGGTTTGCCGGAAGCCCAGGCCGCTTATCAGACCGGTTACAATGGCGGCAGAGATGAATTTGGTCGGACAGTGGCTAACCCTGCGGGAATTGATTTGGCCGACGGCACTTTTTGGGATTCCTTGGGAATGGTTGGCAATGATTGGGTGGATGTCACATTCAATTGGGAAAGTGCGGCGGGTCCTTCTTACGTTGTGGACAATAGCGATGCGGGATTTAGCGCTTCCGCAAATTGGGCCACCGGCACGAGCTCGCCTGATAAATATGGCGCCGATTATCGCTATCGTTCCACACAAGCGATTAGCGATGCTTGCACCTGGACCATCAATCTCGCTTCAAGCGGCAATTACACGGTCTACGTTTGGTATCCACAAGGCGCCAATCGTTCCACGAGCGCGCCTTTTATTATTTCGAATTCGGGCGGTTCAACCACGGTTTACGTTAATGAACAAATTACCGGCGGCCAATGGGTGAATCAGGGAACGTTCGCCATGAATGCCGGCATTAATACCGTGAAACTTTCCTGCTGGACGACCCTTGGTTATGTAGTGGTGGGCGACGCAGTCAAATGGGTTAAACAATAATTTAATTTTTAAAATCAGCGCAATGGGCCGGAATTTTTTTTCCGGCCTTTTTTTATTTTCCAGGAATTATTTTTTTCGATTGATAATTAGAGCCTGAGAGCGTTTTAAAAATGATTTTGGGTAGCACAGGCGACTCGCCTGTGCCGTCCGGCGACCCGCCGGACGGAATCAACAAACAACGATTCGAACCAATTAAAAACGACGTTCTTGCGATTGATGTTTCCGTCGTTCCGGTCGGCGGGTCGCCGACCGAGGGCGGGCGAGTCGCCCGCACCACCCATTTTTAAAATCCGATCTGAGTGGAGCAATGAAGAGAATTTCATCTTTTCCCTGACTTGCGATTTTCTTTTTCATTGCGATATTTCGCAGACTTATGAAATATTATTTTGTTGGTCTTATCGCTGTCGCCTTTCTCACGGGCTGTTACACCTCTCAACAAGTTTCCCAAATGAAAGGTCACGGAAGCCGGGAAACTTTCAAGGCCACCTACGATCAGGTCTGGCGCGCTGCCGTTGATGCCGCGCAAGTTCACGGCTTGCAAGTTCACACGACCGATCGCGCGAATGGTTATTTGGGAGCCGGGCGTGGAGTTCGCCTGAATACATTTGGCGAAAACGTCGGCATTTGGGTCAAAGAAAATTCTCCTTCTGAAACTGAAGTCGAAGTCGTCAGCCGTCAGGCCGGTCCGCCTGTTATCTGGTTAAAGAATTGGGAAAAGCGAATTTTAAGCACGATCTCCGCTAATCTTACTCGAGAAGGTTCCAGCGAACCAATTCAAAAAGACTCAAGCGAACCAAAAGAAAAGCCGTGATTGGATCACCGAGAGCGCAACAAAAAAAATATTTTTTTTCATAATCGGTGCGACGAAAGCGATTTTCGATAATTTAATTTCAGGCGAAAGCCGCTTTAGGAAAGGTGGACAACGGCAAAGGGCGAATTGCAATTCATGCAAGTTCCTGAAAATATTTCATGCCCCTTTTGTGGACAAAATTTTGAATTGGTTATTGATACCAGCATTGCTTCCCAACGTTTCACGACCGATTGCGAAATTTGTTGCCGCCCATTTGAGGTACGGGCCGAATGCGAGCCAGGTGAAATTTTATCTCTCGACATCAGTGGAAGTTGATAAAAAATAAACTCCAAGACGCCACGGCGCAAAAACAAGCAGGTTTTTTTTCCTTCATCAAAGGTGCACAAAACAATTGATTCAAATTTTGCACACCTCATTCTGCGACGTTGCGGCTTTGCGTTAAATCTTTCTCAATTTTCTTTGCCTCTACAATTTTTTCTGGCTCAATAGTTTTTAATTTATGACACCAAATACTATTCTTTGGATTTATATCGTGCTTCTGGTCTTGGGCGGCCGGGTGGGCTTTCTTAAAGCCGGCAGTAAAATGTCGCTCATCATGGCGGTCGCCTTTGCGATTCCCCTCGCCCTTTGCGCAAAAGGAATTATTTCTGAACCAAAAGTTGCGGATGCTTTGCTCGCCTTTCTGCTCATCTTTTTTGGAATGCGTTTTGCCAAATCAAAAAAATTCATGCCGAACGGTTTGATGGCGATTTTATCCGCCGCCGCTTTGCTCGGACATCTGTTTATAAAATAATTGATTCGTTTCTCTGCGCCTCTTCGTTTCTGCGGTGAATAAAAATCTTCCTATCTGGCAAATTCATTCCGAAATTGTCGAAACTCTTCGCCCCGGAAATCGCCTCGTTTTAATCGCGCCAACTGGTTCTGGAAAAACCACCCAGGTTCCGCAAATGCTTTTGGAAGCTGGACTAGTCCAAAGTCCAAAGTCCAAAGTCCAAAGTTCCAAAATCGTTGTGCTTCAACCGCGGCGTGTTGCGGCGCGAACGGTTGCCGCGCGCGTGGCTTGGGAACGCAATTCAAAACTCGGCGACGAAGTTGGTTATCAAATTCGCTTCGATGATTTCACCAGTCTCGGCACGCGCATCTGTTTTATCACTGAAGGCATTTTGCTGCGCTGGTTGCAGGATGACCGCTCGCTCGCCGATGTCGGAATTATTTTGTTTGACGAATTTCACGAACGCAATCTGTTGAGCGACGTTTCTCTCGCGCTCGTAAAACAACTTCAGGAAACCGAGCGGCCAGATTTGAAAATGGCCGTGATGTCCGCTACGCTCGAGGCCGAGCCGGTCGCGAAATATTTAAACGATTGTCCGATTTTACTTTCTGAAGGCCAGAGTTTTCCGGTCGAAATTGAATATCTCAATTATCACGATAATCGTCCGTTGAGCCAGCAAGCCGCCAATGTCGTGGAGCGCATCGTCAATGGAAATAATCCCGGCGACATTCTTGTTTTCATGCCGGGAATGGGAGAAATAAATGCGACGCTCAACGCTCTTCGCGCGATTTGCGCGCTGGAAGATTTGGCGTTGATTCCGTTGCATGGCGAATTGCCGCCGGACGAACAGGATCGCGCTTTCGCCCCGAATCCATTGCGTAAAATCGTTGTCGCAACAAACGTCGCGGAAACTTCGGTGACAATTGACGGCATTCGGCATGTTGTGGATAGCGGCGTCGCGCGAGTCGCTCGATACGATCCTGAACGCGGCATTGGCACTCTGTTCATTGAAGAAATCAGCCGCGCTTCCGCTGATCAAAGAAAAGGTCGCGCTGGTCGAACCTCACCGGGAACGTGTCACCGCCTTTGGACCGAAAGCGGAAATTTAAATCGGCCTGCGCGCCACACGCCGGAAATCCAGCGGACTGATTTGGCGGAAGTTGTTTTGTTGCTGCATTCGCTCGGCATAAAAAAAGCCAATGAATTTGATTGGCTCGACAAACCGGATCCGCAAGCCGTCGAACGCGCAGAGAAACTTTTAACAACTCTCGGAGCGCTGGCGGATTTACGATTTACGAATGACGATTTACGCGCTCAAACCGGCGATCGCGTAAATCGTAAATCGCAAATTGTAAATTCTGATTTGACTCAGATCGGTCGCCAAATGCTTCGCCTTCCAATGCATCCGCGCTATTCGCGAATGCTGGTTGAAGCCGCGAAATATGATTGCACGAAAGCCGCGGCGCTTTGCGCGGCGTTGGTCAGCGGACGCGATTTGCTCATGCGGCTCGGTCGCGACGACAAACATATTTCCGAAGCGCGCGAACTTTTTGAAGCGAGCCAGGATTCGGATTTTTATACGCTGATGCGCGCATTTCAGTTTGCGAAAAATAATAATTTTAATGTGGAACAATGTCGTCGTTACGGAATTCACGCGCAAACCGCACAGCAAATTGAACAAACGTTCGAGCAAATATTTAATTTGGTCGAGAGCCGAGGATCGAAGGCCGAGAGCAAACAAAGCGAAGCAAAAAAAACCGAGTTGGAAAATAGTGGCCGTGCGCAATCACTTCAAAATTCAAAATTGAAAATTAACAATTCAGAGGATTCGTTGCTCCGCTGCATTACGGCCGGATTCATTGATCAACTTTGCCTTCGCCGTAATTCAGGAACTTTGGAATGTGATTTGACGGAAGGGCGCCACGGAACTTTGATTCGCGAAAGCGTGGTGCAAAATGCGAAGCTGTTTGTCGCCGCGAGCATTCGCGAAGTGCCGTCGCGCGCGTCGGAAAATTTAACCTTGCTCGGACTGGCCACGGCCGTAAAACGCGAATGGATTGAAGAAACTTTTCCTGACCAGATCACGACGCGCATCGAACATCTTTTTGATCGAACGCACAAACGAGTTGCCGCTGTGAAACTGATTCGCTTCCACGATCTGGTGATTCATCACGAACATCAGCGCGATGTCGAGCCGCTCGCTGCTGGACGATGCCTGGCCGAAGCGTATCTGAAAAATTATTTTGAACTGCCGCTGTTTAATCACGATGTCAAACAATTTGTTGGACGCGTCAACCTGGTTTGCGCGGTTTTGCCGGAACTGGAATTTCCGTTGTTCGATGAAGCAGCAACTATAAATATTTTAACCCGCGCTTTTGAAAATCTGAATTTGGCCAAAGAAGCGCAGGCCACGCCGTTGAAAGATTGTTTTCGACAACATCTCGCCCAAGAACAACTCGGCTGGCTCGATGAACTTGCGCCGATACAAATCGCGTGGCCCGACGGGCGCAAAATAAAACTGCTTTACGCCGAATCTGCGCTGAACGAAGATGGCGAGGCAAATTCGCCCGAAGCGCAGGTAAAACTGCACGAATGTTTCGCGCTGAAAGAGCATCCGCAGATTTGCGAAGGAAAATTGCCGGTGAAACTCTGGCTCTGCGCGCCGGATGGAAAACGGATGGAAGCGACTTTCAACTGGCCGTCGTTCAAAACGAATAGTTATCCGAAATTGAAAGCGGGTTTGCAGAAAAAATATTCCGGCCTCATGTGGATTTAAAAAATTTGTTTTTAAATTGACTTTTCGCTTGTTTAAAACTTAAATGAATTTAGATTTCCAAAATTGATGAACTTAAAAAATTGCTCAGTTTCAAACCGTTGGGCTTTTACGCTCATTGAGCTATTGGTCGTCATTGCGATTATTGCTATTTTAGCCGGCATGCTTTTGCCCGCGCTGGCGAAGGCTAAAGAGCGTGCAAACCGAATAAATTGCTTGAGTAATTACAAACAATTGGGATTGGGAAGCTTACTGTACGCGGAAGATTGGAACGGCGATTTGACGGGAACAACCAGTTACTACGATGACAATTTGAATTGGCTCCAAAGTAAATATGTGTCTCCCTTAAAGAGTTACGTATGCCCGAGTTATCGCAATATCATTCGCACCAACACGATGATGGTTGGAAACCCGCCGAAAATCGAATATGTTGACCTCCAAACATTCGCGAAGGTTAAGGGAACCAATGGTCACGGTCTTGAGAATTTTTCATGGTGGGAACCCTTTTCGGGCGAAGGTTCAAAAGCAGGTGGTATCAGCGTCAAGAAAACCCAGCAGAAAGTGAATAGTCATCGGCATTTTTATGGGAATTTGGGTTTAAAAGATGTCGTTCCCGGAGCGACGCGAATTTATTTGATGGTTGATGCGGACGATAAGTTTAGTCCGTTGCCGGGAGCGATCGATAATTATCCAGATAAAACCGATGCTCACGGGGCCGATGGCATGAATGCGTTTTTTTGCGACGGTCATGCGGAATTCATTACCCGGAAAAATTTTCTCATTGCTCGCGAGCTTTCTTTGGACACGGCCAAGATCACGCCCTAAGAAGTTACCTGAAATTCTATCAGGTTTTTATTGACATGCAGCTACCGCCGCATATTATATCGTTTACATTGCGAATTATTTGATAAAACCAATTCTAAATTATTATGAAAAAAAACCTGTTTAAACAATTATTCCTAGTTGCAATTGCCGTCACAGTGCACTTTTTAGCTTCGGATGCAAAAGCGCAAATTTTATTCTCTGATAATTTTGAAACCAATTCTGCCGCGCAATGGGCCATTTTCGGCGGCGGCAATGGCGGCGTCACCAATGATTATTCCGTGCAGTTCAATTATAATTATCGCGCGCAGACCTACCGGTTTAATGGCCAAATCCTTCCAATTCCTTCTGCGCCCAACTCGGGAGGCACCAGCAACGGAGTAAAAGTAACCGCTAATAAAAACCGTCCGGCCAATCCGCGAATCGCTGCGGTGAGTCTTTATCCTATCGGCAAGACCTTTAGTAATAACTACGCGCTCCGTTTCGATATGTTTATGGACTACAATGGTGATGTGGCGGGCGGCGGATCTGGTTCCACCGAATTTGCCACGTTTGGGATTAATCACACTGCCAATGAAGTAAATTGGATCAGCTCTTCCGCTTCGTTTATCCCTGCTTCCTGGCCGAGTGATGGAGTGTGGTTCACGGTGGATGGCGAAGGTGGAACAACGATTGATTACGCGGCTTACGTAGGCGACCCAACTCCCGGCCCGGCCATTGCTATAGCTGGACCCAGCGGCGGTTTTCTTTATGATCAAAATGTGGACTATAACAATTATACTGCTCCGATAGCGACCGTGCTTCCGGCGCCGCCGGGTCAGTCTCCCGGAGCGCCAGGTAAACAATGGGTTCAAGTTGAAATCCAGCAACGGGATGGTTTTGTTACTTGGTTGATGAATGGTTATGTTATTGCTTCTCATAACTTTTTAAATGGCTACACCAACGGAGATATTATGATTGGATACTCTGATCCCATCAATGGCATTCCCAATCCGCCTAATGAAAACTATGTCATATTCGATAATGTTCGGGTGGTCGCGTTAGGAACTAATTTTGTTCCAACAGTTCGTCTAACCCCGATTGATTTAAGCGCGGCTGAACCTTCGTTTTCCATTGACCGCGTGGATAAAGATGGAAATCCGGCTCCTGATGTCAGCACGCCTCTTACGGTGAACTTGCGATACGGTGGAACTGCTTCCAACGGGGTTGATTACGTCGCTTTGCCTGCTTCGATCACTCTTCCTGCTGGAGTTCAATCCACGAACATTATAATAATGCCGATCAACTCAATTGGTCAGCCGACCAAGACAATTACTGTTCGATTACTGGGAAGCACTAATTACGAAATACGCACTTCCTTCACCTTGGATTTCACTCTGAGGGGTCTTCGCTCCGCAAATTTTGAAGCGCTTAAACCGATCGCTTATGAAAATCTGCGCAGCGGCAAGATTAACCTTTACCTTTCTGAAATTCCCGTTTCGGATGTCACCGTCAACTATACGATTAGCGGCACGGCTACTAATGGAGTGGATTATGTTACTCTGCCAACCTCGAGAGTCATTACTAATGGAACTACTAATGTTGTGATTAGTATTGTTCCGATCAATAACAGCCTTCTCGATACTAATCGAACGGTGATACTGACGATAGCTCCCGGAGGAGGTTATGCGATTGGTAGTTCGAGTAATGCAACCGTGACTATTCGAAATGATGATCTTCCTCCGGGAACGATTCTGTTCAGCGATAATTTTGATTCCGACTCTTCGCTTAATTGGAACATCAATAAATCGCAGCCCAGCGATTTAGTTACCTTTGCCTACGACTATAGCGCGGATGGAATTCCTCCTGCGCCGAATGCAACAAACGGAACCACCAAAGGAGTAAAGCTCGAAGCAAACGTAACCGCGAATGTCCCGGCTGGGATCAGTCTTTCTCCAAAAAATGGAAACTATACCGGCGACTATCGGCTCAAGTTTGATGCCTGGATTAATTATCCGGGACCGTTGGCCGGAGGCGGCCCTGACTCTACAGAATGGTTAAGCGCTGGAGTAGGAACAACCGGCGATCATCCAAACTGGGCGGCTCCGGGCGCCGATGGTATTTGGTTTGATACGGTTGGCGATGGCTCAAGCACAATCGCGGCGGACTTTGAAGCGTTTAAAGGGACGACCAGCTTGGTACTCGGCGCGACCAATGTTTGGGTTGGAAATTCTCAAGCTTCAGCTAGTCCTTATTATGCTGAATTCGGAAACGATTCCGCGCCGCAGGTTCAGATTGATAACGTACTAGGCGCGGATCAAACCGGCATAACCTTTCGCGGCGCGCTCGGCTTTGCCTGGCACGATATGGTCATTACCAAACAAGGAACCAATGTTACCTGGTCGGTGGATGGCCTGCCTTTTGCAAAAGTTCCCACCAACGGGATAACACTTTCTTCCAATGTTTTTATCGGCTACTACGATGCCACTACTAATTTGAATGCTTTTCCACAATTTGCGTTTGTAATTTTTGATAATGTGCGCGTGGAAAGTCTCTCCGCTCAACCGAGCGCGCCGCGTATTACGAGCATTCAAATAGTAGGCGGCAATGTGCAAATTGATTTCACGGGGTCGGCGTCTGATTCTCCAAGTTCTTTCGCGCTGCAAAGCGCCAACGTGGTGACGGGTCCTTATACCGATGTGGCGCCAGCAGCGACCCTCAGCCCCGGCGTTTTCCGGGCCACTAAAGCGACGAGCGGTTCCCTGCAATTTTACCGAATCCGCCGTTAATGGAAAATAATATAAGACAAAATTGAGGGTGGAGGAGCTTGAGGTTTCAACGCCGGGAGCAATCGATAATTTCTCGAGCAAAACGATGGTTTTCGCGAGGGAATTGCTGTCAAATATTTTATTTGACAGAGAGGCGCGTTGCTGGTATTATTTGTATCAATGCGAAATTGTTTGTTAAAACTATCCTTCTAATTATGAAATTATCTATGAAAACATTCCCAGTCTCTCTACCAAAATTGAAACAAAAACTCTTTTTCTTTCACGGTGGGCTTGCGCTTGCGTTTGCCTCCCAATTCATGGCTTCAGATGCACGCGCCAACGTGTATGCTACCAACATCAAACTTAACGGAAATCTCACCAATTCTGTCAGCGTCGGCCAAGGCTCGCCCGTGCAAATTACCTACATCCTTAATGAGGCTGCAACTGCTGGTGTCACGG
>JALYXC010000060.1 GCA_030947315.1 Verrucomicrobiota bacterium
ATACGGGCGGCGGAATTCCCCAGGAACAAATCAACCGCATTTTTGAACCGTTTTACACAACGAAAAAAAAAGGAACCGGGCTGGGTTTAATGATTGTGCAGCGCATTGTTCGAGAACACGGCGGCCGAATTGAATTGGAAAGCCGCGTTGGTGAAGGAACGATGTTTCGTCTTTGGTTTCCGCTGCATGAAAAAATGCCGCGATTGCTGCAAGCAAATGTATAAGCGTTGAATCGTAAAAGCGTGAATCGTGAATACGATTTAACAATTTAACGTTTTAACGATTCAATCATCAATTTGAAATGAAACCGATGCTGCTGATTGTAGATGATGAAAAGCCGACGCGCGAGGGTCTGCGCGCCGCCCTGGAAGATCACTATGATGTGTACGTGGCCGAGGATGCCGCCACCGCCACGACTCTTTTGGAACAGGAAAATTTTGATGTGATGCTGACTGATTTTCGTTTGCCAAATGAAGACGGCATGAAATTAATTGCGCGCGCCAAGTCGCTGCCCAAACCGCCCATCTGCATTTTGATGACGGCGTATGGTTCTGAAGAACTGGCCGTCAACGCAATGAAACAAGGCGCCGATGATTACATTGCCAAAGGCCGTTTGCAGATTGATGAACTGGAAATGCGGATTGGCCGCGCCCTTCGCCAACAAAATCTGGAAGTCGAGAATAGTTCTCTGCGCCAACAACTGAAAAATAAATTCGGCCTCGAAAATATCATCGGCGGATCGGCCGCGATGCGCGAGATTTTCAAAACTGTCCAGCAAGTCGCCCCTTCTCGCGCCACGATTTTAATTCTGGGCGAAAGCGGCACCGGCAAGGAACTCATCGCCAAAGCGATTCACCAACTCAGCCCGCGCGCCCGGCAACCGCTGGTCACCGTGCATTGCGCGGCGCTTTCTTCCACGCTGTTGGAAAGTGAACTGTTCGGCCACGAAAAAGGAGCCTTCACAGGCGCGCACGAAAAACGCATCGGCCGTTTTGAGCAGGCGCAAGGCGGCACATTGTTCCTGGATGAAATTGGGGAAATTGATTCCACGCTCCAGATAAAATTACTCCGTTTTCTAGGCGAAAGAACTTTTGAAAGAGTCGGCTCCAATAAAACTTTAAGCGCCGATGTGCGGTTGATTGCGGCCACGAATAGAAATTTGGCGGCGTTGATTCAATCCGGAAAATTTCGGGAGGATCTTTTTTTCCGGTTGAGCGTTGTGGAAATAACCCTGCCTCCCTTGCGGGAAAAGTTGACCGATGTGCCGTTGTTGGCGCAAAGTTTTCTGCGCGAATTCGCCCGGGAAAACGAAAAAAAAATCAATGATTTCACGGCGGAAGCTCTGGAAGCATTGAGGAATTATTCATGGCCAGGGAACGTGCGGGAACTGCGCACCGCCATCGAGCATGGCGTGGTTTTGTGTCGCGGATCAAAAATCAGTTTGAAAGATTTACCTGCAAGCATTCAGGCGAACAAACAGATTTTTTTCAGCGGGGCGAGCGCGTCGGAGACAGAGCAAAGCGATTTGACGATCACCGAAGCTGAGAAAAAATTAATCATTCGCGCCTTGCAAGAGGCCGGCGGAAACCGGACTCTAGCCGCGAAAAAAATCGGCCTGAGCCGGCGCACGCTGCATCGCAAATTGCACACGTATCACTTGGAAGGATTTTAAAACTATGGCTGGATTACAAGAATGGATTCATAGAATGGAAGAGGGTCGCGGCGCTCGGATTATTCAATTCATCGTGCTGTTTCTGGTTTTTGTGATGATCGGCCTGATTTATGACCTTCGGTGTTTTAAAAATTTTTCCGCGCCGGAAGCGATGGACACCGCGCAACTGGCTCGTCGTTTTTCGCAAGGCAAAGGTTACACAACCGATTTCGTCCGGCCCTTTAGCATGTATTTAATTCAAAAACACCGGCCGGATCACGATCCGCTCATAAAACTAGCGCATCCTGATTTAGCCAACCCGCCGGTTTATCCGCTGCTGCTGGCTGGTCTCATGAAAATCATTCCCTTCAATTTTGAGATTCCCGACGCGCATTTGAAAGTATTCCGGATTTATTCGCCGGAAATCATCATCGCGGTTTTTAATCAGGTTTTATTTTTTATCGCGGCGCTTTTTTTATTTTGGATGGTCCAGAGAATCTGGGACGCTCCGGTGGCCTACGTCTCGGCGGCGATTTTTGTCGGCACGGAATTATTCTGGCGCTTTAGTATTTCCGGTTTGTCCACCATTTTATTGGTGTTGATTTTTGTAGGAATTTGTTGGGGCCTCGTTCGGTTGGAACAAAAAGGGCGTGAACAATTTTCCAGTTTGAGAAATCCAGTTCTGCTCGCCCTGCTCGTCGGTGCGTTGGTCGGAATTGGCGGGATGACTCGCTACAGTTTCGGCTGGTTGATTATTCCAGTGATTATTTTTATGGGTTCTTTTGTGGCGCGGCATCGCGTCAAACTCAGCCTGGTCGCGTTGGTGTCTTTTTTCCTGGTGATGACACCGTGGCTGGCGCGTAACTACAAAATCTGCGGCGTGCCTTTTGGCACGGCCGGCTATGCGGTTTTCCAATTGACGCCCTCTTTTGCGCAAAAGAATTTGGAGCGTTTTCTCAACCCGCAGCCGGGCTTCAGAAGACTTGGGGCGAGCGATGTTTTTCGTAAATTCATGTCTGATGCGCGGACGATTGTGCAAGTGGAATTGCCCAAGCTCGGCGGAAATTGGGTGATCGCTTTTTTCCTGGTTGGATTACTGATTCCTCTTCCGGCTAAAACGCTTTCCCGGTTGCGCATTTTTCTTTTTTTATCGCTCGTGGTTTTGATCGCGGTTCAGGCGTTGGGTTTAACTCCGCTCAGTGTTGAGACACCGGAAATTAATTCCGAAAACCTGCTCGTCATCATTGCTCCTCTGCTTTTTGTTTTTGGGGTTGGCGCTTTTTTTATTTTGCTGACGCGCGCGATTGAAGCCATTCCAGTTTTGCATTTTACTTTTATCGGCTTGTTTATTGCGCTTGCCTCGGCTCCTTTAATTTTTTCATTTTTGCCTCCTAAAACTTATCCGCTGGCTTATCCGCCTTACTATCCGCCCATCATTCAGGGATCCGCCGGTTGGATGAAAGAAAAGGAATTAATGATGAGTGATATTCCCTGGGCCGTCGCTTGGTATGGGCAACGCCAATGCGCCTGGCTGACACTCGATGCGCAAGGGGAAGATTTTTTCAGATTGAACGACGATTTAAAAACGGTGCAGGGACTTTATTTGACGCCACGCACTACGGACAGCCGTTTTCTAACCGAGATGATCAAGGATAAAGATGGCTGGCCCCGTTTTGTTTTGGAAATTCTAGCCAAAGGCGAAGTGCCTTCGCGTTTTCCTTTGCGCAAATCGCCGACTGGCTTTCTGCCCGACCAGGTATTTTTGACCGATTGGGAACGCTGGCGTTACAAACAATAACGACTGCGACAAAGCCGCTGCGCTAAAGCGATTTATTAAAAAATAGTGATGAATAAAAATTTCATCATGGCGATTTTTAATAATCAGTAATCGCAATAATTAAAACTTGCTTTCCGAAAGGGCTTGTTGTTTAGTGGCCCCCTTGCAACTGGAACGGAAATTTTTTCCATTGCGGTCAAGTCAGGCGGCGTTGGCTGGTTTGTTGGTCGCGTGGCTTTTGTTTTCGTCTTTGCTGGCGGCAAATCCGACGCTGCATCAATGGCTGCATAACGAGGCCGCGCAGAGTTCCCATCAATGCGCCATTACCTTTTTCGAGCAGCAACAAATTCTTTTTTACCCTGCGCCGTCTTTCCTTTTTGTCGGTAATTTTAATTTAATTTATTTCGCGCCCCCGCACGAATCTTCCCTAGCTTCAGCGACCGATTTGCAACTGCTTCCCAGCCGCGCCCCGCCTTCTCCGTTCTCCGTTTAATTCGTTTCCGTTCGGTATTTTTGTTTAACTCGGCTGGACGCCTTGAAGC
>JALYXC010000061.1 GCA_030947315.1 Verrucomicrobiota bacterium
ATTTTGAAAGATGCGGGATTTAACGCGGAAGATTTTTTAAGGTGGCGCTGACTTCATGATTATCCGTGTTTCATCTGTGGCTAAGTAAAAAATGAAATATATTTTCGTAACCGGCGGCGTAGTGAGTTCGCTCGGCAAAGGCTTGACGGCTGCCGCGCTCGGCACGTTGCTGGAAAATCGCGGTCTGAAAGTTACGCTGCAAAAATTTGATCCTTATCTCAATGTGGATCCGGGCACGATGAATCCGTATCAACACGGTGAAGTTTACGTGCTCGATGACGGCGCCGAAACTGATCTCGACCTGGGCCACTACGAACGTTTTACCAACACAAAGTTGACGCGCATGAACAATCTGACCAGCGGCCAGGTTTATCAAACTGTATTGGACAAAGAACGGCGCGGCGACTATCTCGGCAAAACGGTGCAAGTCATTCCACACATCACCGATGAAATACAAAATCGAATTCATCAACTCGCGGCCCAATCCAAAGCGGATGTACTCATCACCGAAATTGGCGGTACCACCGGCGACATTGAAGGCCTGCCTTTTTTGGAAGCAATTCGCGAATTCGCTCTTGGCGTCGGCTACAACAACGCCATTTTTCTGCACATGACTTATGTGCCGTTTATCAAAGCGGCCGGCGAACTGAAAACCAAACCTACCCAACAATCCGTCGCGAAGTTGCGCGAAATCGGCATCACGCCGCATGTTCTGGTCTGTCGTTGCGAGAAGCCGCTCGACACGGAATTGCGCCGGAAAATTTCGCTTTTTTGCAATGTTCCGTACGAAGCGGTCATTGAAGAAAAAGATGTTGATCACAGCATTTATGAAGTGCCGCTCATGCTGCAACGCGAGCGCCTCGATGATTTGGTTTGCAAGCTTTTGCGCCTCGACACTCCGCCAGCGAACATGACGCATTGGCAGGAAATTATTCGCAAACTCATCGCTCCGCAACATCGCGTTCGCATCGGTGTGGTCGGAAAATACATTGAATTAAACGACGCCTACAAATCGGTTTACGAAGCGGTGATTCACGGCGGGATCGCCAATGATTGCGGGGTGGAAATTGTGAAAGTGGACGCGGAGGATATCGAGCGTGCCGGCCCCGAAAAAATCCTGCATGGTCTCGGCGGAATTCTCGTTCCGGGCGGTTTTGGCGAACGCGGCATCGAAGGGAAAATCATGGCCGCGCAATATGCCCGCGAAAAAAATGTTCCGTATCTTGGCCTTTGTCTTGGAATGCAGATCGCGACGATTGAATTTGCGCGCCACGTTTTAAAATTGGAAAAAGCTCATTCCACAGAATTTGATTTGCACACGCCGCATCCCGTCATCGCCTTGCAGGAAGAGCAAAAAAAAGTTTCTAAAAAAGGCGGCACCATGCGACTCGGCTCGCAGTCGTGCCAATTACAAATGGGTTCTGTCGCCAACCATCTTTACGGCGCATTTGTGATTCAGGAACGGCATCGCCATCGCTACGAATTCAATAACGCCTACCGCGAACTTTTCGAGCAGGCCGGATTTATTTTCAGCGGCAATACTTCCGATGGAAAACTGGTGGAACTGATTGAAATTCCGGCGCATTCGTTTTTTCTGGCGTGCCAATTTCATCCCGAATTTCAAAGCAAACCAGATCAGCCCCATCCATTGTTTAAAGGATTTATCGCCGCGGCCCACGCGCATATTCATCATCGGCCGTTATAAAATTATGGTAATTCCCGAAATTGAAATTGAGAAAAAACGCGGTGCGTGGTGGGCGGAAAATTACAAATCCGGCATGACGATTGGAGAGACATTCCAACTCATTGCACAATGCGCGATGTTATTTCCGAAAACGCCGGAGGAGCGGCAGCAAAAGTTTGAAAGCCTAAAGCGGATGCCGGAGTTTGTGCTTTAATCTAGACGATTTACCATTCCTGTATTTTCAAATTCCATCCGTGGACTAGGATTCGAATATCTTTCTGTTTTCTTAAATCTTCTTCGTAAGCTGGCATCACGCCCGCACAAACAATTACACCGGACACCTTTTTGTTTTCTGGTACTTGCAAATCTCGAATGTAATTTTTTATTTGTCTAATGGCATCGCGCCCTATGTGACCAAGCTTCACTTCAACAACGACTAAGTTGCCTGCTTGGTTTTTAAATAAAACATCAAGTCTGCCGTCTTCGGTGCACCTTTGGCTCCCGATCAGCTTTAGCCCAACACCAATCAAGCTTGGATTCTTAGTAATACATTTCTCAATATCTCTTTCAAGCGTTTCGGCGACTTCTTCAGATGAGCGAAATGTGTAATCGCAGTCTTGGCTTTCGAGTGCATTGATTTCACCAAATAACACTTTCGCGTCTTTCTCCGTTAGTTTTCTCCACTGTCTCGTTGCAGATCCGATAGCCTGCGTTTCTGATTTGTTCGGCGAGAATTTAATATCAAGTGATAGTTTGGTGGCTAATTTCTGGTCAAACAACAAAGGTTTTTCAAAGAAACGAGATAAAATAGGATCACCAAAAAGAACGACGTTATCGTCAACACTTTTTAGTTTGTTCTCTAAATACTCGTGAATATGTGGATTTTTATATTTGTCGCTTATTAATTTGTTCCGATATATTTTTTACCATGCGTACTTGTGTGGAAGAAAATGTATGTTCCTGGCGCCATTTTTTTAAGCTGGCGGGCACGTTGCCCAACATCGCCATAAGTAAATTCTTTGAAGACTGGATCGGGATGATGGGGCAATTGAATGTATGGAATGAGGAGATGCATATTTGATGTTGTTCTATTATATTTTTGGGCGAGTAAAAATGGCTGTCGAGAAGAATGTGGCAAAGGTTTTTAACATTTGCGACGCTATCGTCGCGTGACTTATTCCAAAGCCATTAAGTTTCTTTATTCGCTGCAACTCTTCGGAACGAAATTCGGGTTGGAAAATACTCTTAAGCTCGCCGCGCTGGCGGGAAATCCACAGCAAAAACTCCGCTTCATTCACGTCGCCGGCACCAATGGCAAAGGCTCGACCTGTGCCATGCTCGAAAGCATTTATCGCGCGGCCGGATTACGCGTCGGACTTTTTACTTCGCCGCATCTGGTCTCATTTCGTGAACGAATTCAGATCAATCGCGAACTCATCAAGAAAAAAAATGTCACACAACTGGTTGTCGAACTGCAAATTCTGCTTCGTCACTTTACGGCGAAACAACACCCAACCTTTTTTGAAGTCGTGACCGTCATGGCGTTAAAATATTTCACCGAAAAAAACTGCGACCTGGTGATTTGGGAAACCGGTCTGGGCGGACGACTCGACGCCACGAATATTGTCATGCCGCTCGCCAGCGTGATTACCAACATTCAATTCGACCATGAAAAATGGTTGGGTGATTCACTGGAAAAAATTGCGTTTGAAAAAGCCGGCATTATTAAACCGGGCATCCCGGTCATCACGGCTGTAGAATCAAACGAAGCATTAAAGGTTATCCGACACACAGCAAAAAAATATATTGCGCCCCTCACAATTATTTCCCCGAACTCAAAACTCAAAACTCAAAACTTAAAACTTTCCTTGCTCGGCGATCATCAAAAAACCAACGCGGCATCAGCTATGGCCACCGTTCGTATTTTAAATTCCCAAATCCCAGTTTCAAAAAAAATCATCACCGAAGGTCTTTCCCGCGTTCATTGGCCGGGACGATTCCAAGTCATTCAAAAATATTCACAAAGAATTCTGCTCGATGGCGCGCATAATCCAGCGAGCGCCCAAACGGTGCGCACTACGCTTGCGAAATATTTTCCCACCGAAAAAATTACTTTAATCCTCGGCATTCTGCGCGATAAAAACTTTGGGGCGATGAGCAGGATTCTTGCTCCGCTCGCTGAAAAAATTTTACTTGTTCCGGTCAGCAACGCGCGAACGCTTTTGCCAAAGGAATGGAAAGGAGCCTGCCAAAAAATAAATCCAGCCGCGAAAATAATTCCGTGCGAAACGCTGGCCGATGCATTGCAGCAAAGCGCATCGGATCCTTTCCTGGTTATAACCGGCTCGCTTTATTTAATCGGCGAAGCGATGGAACTTCTCAAAATTTCCTCTGGAAAAAAACCCGCCGAACGCGGACTTAATGAGTGGAATGACATACCGTTGTTTTCAAAAGAAAAGTGTGTTGTTCGCGGTTGATTTTCTTTTTCAGCTAATGATTAGAGCATTTAACCCAGATTAGCCAATGTTACAGTTCCGGAAGCTTTCCTTATATTAAGCCAAATTCAATTGCTTTCGTCCCCTTTTTTAATTAGATTTACTCACGCTGCACCGGCCAACGTTTAAAAAGCTGACGCATTCTAATGATTATTCTGACAGATCTGTTTAAATCTTCCCTCGGCAAAAAATATATCATGGCCATTACGGGCGCTCTGATGTTTGTCTTCGTAATCGCTCATCTGATCGGAAATTTACAAATTTTTCTCGGACGCGAAGCGATCAATCGTTACGGCTATTTTTTGCAGTCAAATCTGGAACTGATTTGGCCCGCGCGCATCGGTTTGCTGGTTTTAATTGTTCTGCACGTTTGGGCGGCGATAAAACTTTCTGCTGAAAATCGCGCCGCACGTCCGGTTGCTTACACAAACTACCACCCGACTGCGGCCAGTTACGCTTCCCGCACTATGATGATGAGCGGGTTGATTGTTTTTTGTTTTATTATTTATCATTTGCTCCATTTCACCCTGCAAATTCCGTCAATCAATTTCACCGGCCAGAATTTTGTTAATCTCCACGATGCGAAAAATCGCCACGACGTTTTCGCCATGATGGTGCTGGGTTTTTCCAATCTCTGGATTTCTTTTTTTTATATTATTGGAGTGGGGTTGTTATCGCTTCATTTAAGCCACGGCCTGAGCGCGATGTTTCAATCGCTCGGCTGGAAAAAAAAATCCTACGCGCCATTCCTCGAAAACTTCGCGCGCGTCTTTTCAATTTTTATTTTCGTCGGTTACTCGTCGATTCCAGTAGCGATTCTTCTCGGTTACGGAAAAGAGGTTTTGAATAAATGAAACTTGATTCCAAAATTCCTTCCGGCCCCATCGCGCAAAAATGGGAGAACCACAAATTCGATTTGAAGCTGGTTAACCCGGCGAACAAAAGAAAATACGACGTGATCGTGGTCGGCTCCGGTTTGGCCGGCGCATCGGCTGCCGCGAGCATGGCTGAACTCGGTTACAACGTGAGATGTTTTTGCTTTCAGGATAGTCCGCGCCGCGCCCACAGCATTGCCGCGCAAGGCGGAATCAACGCCGCGAAAAATTATCAGAACGACGGCGATTCCGTTTATCGACTTTTTTACGACACGATCAAAGGCGGCGATTTTCGCGCGCGCGAGGCTAATGTTTATCGTCTCGCGCAAACCAGCGTCAGCATCATTGACCAATGTGTCGCGCAAGGCGTTCCCTTCGCTCGCGAATACGGCGGCTTGCTTGCGAATCGTTCCTTCGGCGGCGCGCAAGTGTCGCGCACGTTTTACGCTCGCGGCCAAACCGGGCAACAACTTTTGCTCGGAGCCTATCAGTCGCTCGAACGGCAAATTGGTTTGAACAAAATAAAAATGTTTCCACGCACGGAGATGCTCGAACTCGTCGTGATCGACGGTCACGCCAAAGGAATCATCGTGCGCGATTTGGTGACGGGAGAAATTTCCGCGCACGCTGCCGACGCCGTCGTTCTCGGCACTGGCGGATATGGAAATGTTTTTTATCTTTCCACCAACGCGAAGGGTTGCAACACGACGGCGATCTGGCGCGCCTACAAGAAAGGGGCGGCTCTGGCCAATCCTTGTTACACGCAAATTCATCCGACGTGCATTCCTGTTTCCGGCGAGCATCAATCGAAACTTACATTGATGTCCGAATCGTTGCGCAATGATGGACGCGTTTGGGCGCCGAAACGAAAAGAACATTGCCGCAAGCGGCCAAGCGAAATTCCTGAGACGGATCGCGATTATATTTTGGAAAGAAAATATCCAAGCTACGGCAATCTCGCGCCACGCGATATTTCCTCACGCGCAGCGAAGGAAGCCTGCGATGAAGGTCGCGGCGTCGGCCCCGGCGGGCTTGGCGTTTACCTGGATTTCGCCGACGCCATCAAACGGCTCAGCGAGAGCACCGTGCGCGAACGTTACGGAAATTTGTTCGACATGTATGAAAAGATCACTGGCGAAAATGCTTACAAAGTTCCGATGCGAATTTATCCGGCAGTGCACTACACGATGGGCGGAACCTGGGTGGATTACAATTTGATGAGCACGATTCCGGGATTGTTTGTGATCGGGGAAGCGAATTTTTCCGATCACGGCGCGAATCGCCTCGGCGCCAGCGCGCTCATGCAAGGTCTCGCCGACGGCTATTTTGTTTTGCCCTACACAATCGGAAATTATATCGCGGGAGATAAACAGCCGAAACTAAAAATCGATCACGCCGAATTTAAAAAAGCGTTGGAGGAAGTTCAGTCGCGCACGAAAAAGCTTTTGTCGATCAAAGGCAAACGCACGGTGAATTCCTTTCACAAAGAACTCGGAAAAATCATGTGGGACAAATGCGGCATGGCACGCGACGAAAAAGGTCTGAAGGAAGCGCTCCAGCAAATCCCCAAACTGCGCGAGGAATTTTGGAAGAACGTCAACGTCGCCGGACAGAATGAAGAGTTGAATCAGAATCTGGAGCACGCCGGCCGCGTCGCCGACTTTTTGGAATTTGGCGAGCTGCTGTGTTACGACGCGCTGCATCGCCGCGAATCCTGCGGCGGACATTTCCGCACCGAATTCCAAACCGAAGATGGCGAAGCAAAACGCGATGACGAAAATTTTTCTTACGTGGCAGCCTGGGAATACGCCGGAGAAAACAAGCCGCCGATTTTAAACAAGGAACCGCTGGTCTATGAAGAAGTCCACATGAGCACCAGGAGTTACAAATAGGAATTTGAACTGCTCACAATTTGTCTGCTTTGGTGAAGATCGGCAAACTCTCTTGAAAAAAATGAAAACCGCTTTCGCCATCGCCGCGCATCCTGACGACATCGAATTTATGATGGCGGGAACTTTGTTGCTTTTGAAAAATGCCGGTTACGAAATTCATTA
>JALYXC010000090.1 GCA_030947315.1 Verrucomicrobiota bacterium
TTTGGGCGGGCCTCGGCGGAATTATGTTTTTGCGCGAAGAAAAATTATTTGAAAAAAATTCCGCGCGCGAAATTCCGCAAAAAATTTCCGTGGTCATTCCCACCTGGAACGAAGAAAAAAATTTACCGGAAACAGTGCGGCATCTCCGCGCCATTCCTGAAATTTCGGAAATTATTGTCGTGGATGGCGGCAGTTCCGATAAAACCTGCGAGATGGTGGCCCAACTGAATTGTCGTTTGTTGAGCGCAGGTTCCAGTCGCGGCGCGCAAATGCGGCTGGGCGCGGCCGCAGCGAGTGGCGAGGCGATTTTGCTGGTGCATGCCGACACCTGGCTTCCGCCCGGTGCGGGTTGCGCTCTGCAAAATTGTTTGCGCGATAAAACAGTGGTGGCCGGCGGGTTTTGGAAAGTTTTTCGTCAGCCGGCTTTTTTATTGCGCGGCTCGAAAACGAAATGTTTTTTTCGATTATTTCTCGGCGGCCGGCTGGCGGGCGACCAGGCGATTTTTGTGCGGCGTGAGGCGCTCGAAAAAATTGGCGGCGTTCCGGCTCTGCCGCTGATGGAAGAATTTGAGTTATGCAAACGCTTGCGCAAAGTGGGGCGTCTCGCTTTGGCCGATGCCACGGTTGAAACGTCCGCCCGGCGTTTTTTTGAAAACGGCGTTCTTCGGACTTATCTGCGGATGTGGCGCGTGACGATCAAATATTTTCTGGGAAGTTCCGCGGAAGATTTGCGGGAACTTTATGAAAAAAAATGATTTGTTTGGAGAAAGAGTCTCGCGACGGCCTCAAAGGTTGCCAAGGCTGTGAAACTTTTTTACAGCAGAGGCGCCGAGAAAATGAAACTAAAAATTTCTCATCTTCGTTTCCTTCGCGGCCGTCGCGAGACATTATGGAGACAAATAATTCCGCACTTCCACGTTTTCTATTTTAATTCCGCGTTTGCAATTTCCTCCGCGCCGCTCAACAGTTCTTTTCCAAAATGGAAACGAAAAATCCGCACATTATTGTTCTGGGAGCCGGTTTCGGCGGCTTGACTTTTTCCCAGCATTTTGATTTTCCCGGCGCGCAAATCACGCTGGTGGACCGGCAAAATCATCACCTTTTTCAACCGCTCCTTTATCAAGTGGCCTCGGCGGGTTTGTCCGCGCCCGAGATTGCGCAGCCGATCCGCTCGATCCTGGCGGACCGGCCAAATCTGACGGTGCTGATGGAAACGGTGACGGATTTAAATCTCGCTGAAAAAAAAGTTTTCCTGGAAAATAAAATTCTCACTTACGATTTTCTCGTTTTGGCGCTCGGCAGCCGAACCGGTTATTTCGGCCATCCGGAATGGGAACAATTCGCGCCGGGTCTAAAAACCCTGGATGACGCGCTGCGTATTCGCCGCGAACTTCTGCTGGCTTTTGAAAAAGCCGAAACGGAATCTGATCCTCAAAAACGCGAACAACTTTTGACGATGGTCGTGGTAGGCGGCGGACCGACGGGCGTGGAATTGGCCGGTGCTTTTGCCGAATTGCGCCGTTATGTTTTGACCAGGGATTTTGATCATATTGATCCAACGAAAGCGCGCGTGATTTTAATTGAAGGCAGCCCGCGCGTTCTTTCCAATCTGACGGAAACTCTTTCGGCCAGCGCGCGCGAACAACTGGAAAAATTAGGCGTGGAAATTCAGGTTAACACTCGGGTTAAAAACATTACCAGCAAACGTGTCGAAATGGAAAATGGCGAAATGATTTTTGCGGAAAATATTGTTTGGGCCGCGGGCGTGGCGGCGTCGCCGCTGACCAAAAAACTCGGCGTCGAGCTGGACAAATCCGGACGCGTAAAAGTAAGTCCCGATTTGAGTTTGCCCGGCCATCCCGAAGTGTTTGCCATGGGCGACATGGCGCTCGTTCTGGAAGAAGATGGGAAACCAGTGCCGGGCGTTTCGCCTGCGGCGATGCAAATGGCCCGGCATATCAGCCTGATTATTCATGACGAATTGACTTTTCCGGCGAATGCTTTTCGTCGGCCTTTTAAATATTGGGATAAAGGCACCATGGCGA
>JALYXC010000102.1 GCA_030947315.1 Verrucomicrobiota bacterium
CAATGAACTTTTCGTCTTTGGTTATTGCGGTCACGACTAGCGATGGGCCGATTTGTTTTAGCATTTCATTCTGCGGCAGTTCCAGGACGCTGGCGTAAGGACAAAGAAATTCTCGATTGGCGAGGGGATGCGCAAAAGTGTCGGACAGAATAATTGTCGGCCGCAGATAGGTTCCTCCTTCAAATTCTACTTTGCGTGAACCATTTCGGTATTCGGCGGTGACCTCGCTTGCGCCCGTCGTCTTCAATCCCTCTTCAATTGCCGCGTCAATGAATTCCGCCATTTTAGGATTGGCGAAGCCGGAGAGCTTCGCGTTCTCGTCGCCGGATATGGCTGGCGCGTAATCAGCAAATTTTTTCGCGAGAGCTTCGGCGATTTCCGCAGCGTATTTTGGCACAACAATGGCCGAGGCATTGATGCAACTTCGCCCGCCATTATCCGCAATGGATTCGACCATCAAATTGATTAATTCCGGCCAGCGTTCAATTTCATCTTCGCCAATTAAGATTTTGCTCAAGCCCGGCCCGTGGATTTGAATGGCCGGATTGTTGGCATATGGCGCCGTCGTATTTTTATCGCCGAAAATTAAAGCACGCCCGCATGATTTTAAAATTTCGCCCGCCCCTTCATGATCGGTCGGATAAAATCCAAACGCTTCGGCGGGACAACCTGCCGTAATGAAAGCCTGAATTAAACGATACGGCGTCCAGGGTTCCTCTTTGCCCGGTTTAATGATCACCGGAATTTTCAGAGGAATCGCTGGAAGCCAAAGGGAATTTACGGCGGGTGAATTGCTGGGCATCACCAGCCCAAGAGCTTGAGTCGTCGGGTAAAAACTCAGGGGCGTCCCGAATTGTTCACCCGCCCCTTCATCAAGAATTTTCAAATCCAGCCCGCGCGTTAAACCGTTCAGAATGGTTTTCATTTTGATAAGCGCATCATGAACTTTTGTCATGTTGCAGCGGATCATTATGTGTGGCAAACCGCTCGTAGCCGAAAGCGTTTCAACGTAGTGCGATGGCGATTGTGTTTGCCCTTGATCGCCGAAAGGCAGGCTGGCATTGAGAAATAATTCACCGGCTTTCGCGCAAATTTCGAGAAGTTGCGAGCTGGAAAATTTTTTTAACGCGGCGCTCGATTCGCCAGCGCGTTGCAAATCTTTGCGGATAATTCCCGCATTGATCATGCTGACCGTAGCAAGAATTTTTCCGCTGCGATGATCAACGATGTTTATTTTATCGAGACTTTCGTATGGCTTGCCTCGACGAAGAACGGGAATGTGAGGGACAGTCATTCGATAGCATGGACTAAATGAAAATTCTACTTCCGGCGTTTGGATAAAGGTAAATCGTCAATCGATGAAATATGCAATGCATCGAGGGTCGTGATTGAATCGTCCTCACCTATTACGACTACCACGCCTTTCCCAAGCGCCACAAAATCCGGGTGCGGCACCGGAACGCGTTTCCCGCTGGATGTTTCAAAAACAAACGGACGAAACCCGTTGGATAATTTTTCTCGAATTCGGTCAAGATTCATAAGCCTCAAATGATGATGTTACCAATATAACTTTTCAAAAAACTCAGGGCAAGCAGCCAATTTCCGCAGTAAATTAAATCGAAAACGTCAGCGCTTCGTCCTGCAAATGTAAAAATTCAATAATTTTAGCGACCGATTCCGACACAGTAAATTTATCCGTATGCAATTCCACTTCCGGGTTCGTGGGGAATTCGTACGGCGCGGAAATACCGGTGAATTCCTTGATTTCGTTGGTGCGCGCTTTGGCATAAAGTCCTTTGGTGTCCCGCTGTTCGCAGATTTCCAATGGCGCATTGACGAACACTTCAATAAATTTTCCGACTGGAGTAATTTTTCGCACGAGATCACGATCATCGCGATACGGTGAAATAAAAGCGGTAATCACAATAACGCCCGCATCGGAAAAAAGTTGGGCGACTTCGCCCACGCGCCGGATATTTTCCTGACGATCTTCCGGCGAAAAACCGAGATCAGAATTTAATCCGTGCCGCATATTATCGCCATCGAGCACATAAACATGCTTGCCCAGATTAAACAACTCACGTTCAAGTTCTGTTGCGATGGTTGATTTTCCCGAGCCGGATAAACCCGTGAGCCATACGACACAACCTTGGTGGGCGTTGCGCAACTCGCGTTGTTGGGCAGTGACTTTTCCATGACTCCAAAAAATATTGTCGCTTTTATGAAGCGAATTTGAGGTGCGGCGGGGATAATTATCGTCAGCAATAATTCCGCCACCGGAAACTTCAAAACCATCCACGATAACAAATCGGCCTGTCGGAATAATTTCAGAATGTGCATCAAACGCCACGGGACGTTTCGTGCGAATCGTCAGTTCGGCAACTTCATGGCGTGCGACGAAAACTTCGTTTCCCACGCGCGAAATAGTTTCGAGAGTCGAAGCATCAATAATTTTTTCAATGGCATCAATTTCACAATCAATTTCCTGCGTCGCTAATTTTAATTTGTAATTTTTGCCTTTGCAAAATGGATTTCGGCCCAACCAAAAAAGGCGCGCTTTAAAACGATTTAGTTCGTAGGGCGGTTTAGTTTCGAGCGCAGCCAGTGCGCCGCGTTCCACGAAAATTTGTTCCGTCAGAGTGATGCCAACCGATTCGCCGGCTTGCGCTGAATCGCTTTGCGGCGCGCTCCAACGCTCGATGGTTTTCACCGTGCTGACTTTATTGGTCGGCGCAAAAATTAGTTTATCGCCCACTTTGATCGAACCCGCTTCAACACGACCGGCGAGAATCCGGCGTTCGTCAAAGCGATAAACATCCTGAATCGAAAAACGCAGCGGTTGGTCTGTGGGACGATCCATAATTTTAAATTCGTCGAGAGAAGCAACCACCGTTGGCCCGCGCCACCACGGCATATTTGGACTGAGCGAAGCAATGTTGTCGCCGAGTTTTGCCGCCATCGGAATAAAAGTTTTCGGCTCGACACCGATAGATTTTAAAAAAGCGCGATATTCTTTTTCGATTTGGTTGAAGCGTTCTTCAGAATAATTCTGCAAATCCATTTTGTTGACCAGCACCGCAATTTGCCGAATGCCGAGCAGGTTCAGCAAATAACCGTGCCGTCGCGATTGTTCCTGCACGCCTTCGTTCGCATCAATGAGGAGCAAAGCGGCTTCAGCATTGGCCGCGCCGGTGATCATATTTTTTAGAAATTCTTTGTGGCCAGGCGCATCGATGATGACATATTGCCGCTTCTTCGTTTGAAACCAGATTTGCGCGGTATCAATCGTGATATTTTGATCGCGCTCGGCCTGCAATCCATCCATCAGATTGGCCCATTCAAAAGGGACGCCGCGCCGCTCCGCAATTTTTTGCAACTGCTCAAGTTTTCCTTCGGGCAAAGAGCCCGTGTCATTGAAAAGCCTGCCGACAAAAGTGGACTTGCCATGATCGACATGGCCGACGATGACGATTTTTAATTGTTCAGATGGTGCTGATGAACCGTTAGTCATAAAAATTATTTACCGCGGAGACGCGGTTTAAATCACATGTATCCATCACGTCGAAGCTTTTCGAAAGCGTCTTCACTTTCCTTATCCTGGGCGCGTCCGGAACGTTCGCTGGTCTTGGTGTGACGCAATTCTTCAATAATTTCCCGGACATTTTTGGCGTTTGATTTGACGGGAAAAGTGCAGGGCGCGCAGCCGAGACTGCGGTAGCGTTCGCCTTTTTCGTTGGCAAAATAAAGCGGGCTGACGCCGATGTTTTCGCGTTCGATATATTCCCAAATATTCAATTCCGTCCAATGCAAGAGCGGATGAATGCGAATGTGCGTGCCTTTATCAAAATCAGTTTTGAACTGGTCCCACAACTCCGGCGGCTGGTCTTCCACATTCCATTCCATGTTTTTATCGCGCGGTGAAAAATATCTTTCCTTGGCGCGAGTCGGATCTTCATCGCGTCGCACGCCAACGATAACGCCAGTGAAATGATGTTTCTCCAATACTTCTTTAAGTCCGTCTTTTTTCAACATGCCGCAACATTCGACACGAGTCGCTTGGCCATTCGGAAAGGTTCGTCCTGCAGCGAGGACCGATTCATTTTTTCCGACAATCAATTGCAAATTCCATTCCTTCACCAACCGGTCGCGATATTCAATCATTGAAGGAATTTTGTAAGTGGTGTCCACGTGAACGAGCGGAAACGGCACATGACCGAGAAATGCTTTTCGCGCCAGCCAAAGCAAAACGGTTGAGTCTTTTCCGATGCTCCAAAGCATGGCGAGATTTTCAAATTTGTTAAACGCCTCGCGTAAAATATAAATGCTTTGATTTTCCAGTTTTGAAAGATAATCCATAATTTTTCAGCCCGCGAAATACACGAAAGGATTTTCCCTTTCGCGTTGTTTCGCGTATTTCGCGGGAAATTCTAAATTTGAAAATCCACTTTCTTCGACATGAAAGTATGAATGCCGCATTCGACTTTTTTAAATCCAGTCCAACGACCGGCGCGTTCGCTTTCGCCATTGGCTGTTGGTCGCGTACATGGCCAGCAACCAATTGACCCAAAACCGGCATCGTGCAATGGATTGTAGGGAATTTTTTCGTCTCGAATATATTTCCAAATATCCTCGCGCGACCAATTTGCCATTGGATTTAGTTTCACAATATCGCGTCCACTGGTTTCATCAAAAGCATAAAGTTCGATGATGCCAATATCCGCGCGCGCGTCCGATTGCTGGCGGCGCAAGCCGGTGACCCAGCAATCCAAATCACGCAATTTATTTTGCAGCGGCAATACTTTGCGCACGGTGCAGCAAAGATCAGGATCGCGTTTCCAAAGTTCCGGCCCCTGCGCTTCGGCTTGTTGCTCGACGGTCAAATCCGGAACGATTGATTCGATTTGAAAACCAAAAAAGTCTTCCAGCTTTTTTTTCACTTCCAATGTCTCCGCAAACAGCAATCCTGTGTCAAGCGTGAAAACCGGAAAAGGCAGACAATTTTGTTTAGCCAGATGCATCATCACCAGACCTGAGCCTTGAAAACTGGTTCCGATCGCGGCGCGTCCGCCAAATTGTTTCCAGGCCCACGCCAGAATTTCTTCGGTGGTTTGATGATTGAATTGTTGGTTGAGCGATTGAATTTCGGTTGCAGTGAACATTTTAAAAAGCTGTGCTCTCCGCCTCAATTAAATCTCTCCTCCGAATAATTCAAGTAAGCTGAAGATCACCTCACGCCAGTTTATCACAATTTCGCATTGTCAATCAGCCTTGTTTTACCAATGAAAACCGCCAGCGCTATTTGGGCGCCGGATTTTACTTTTTCCACTGGCTGCAAAGTTTCTGGATTAAAAAATTCCACGTAATCCAAACGCGCCTCGGATTGTCCGGCGATCAATTTTCGCAAATCCTTTTTCAACAACTCCGCCGGGAAGGCCTTCGCGCCCACCCGTTGTTTTGCATATTGAATCGCTCGCCAGAGAATCGTCGCTTGTTCGCGTTGGCTGGAAGAAAGATATTTATTTCGGGAACTCATGGCCAGGCCGTCTTTTTCTCGTCGCGTTGGCGCAATAATAATTTTCACCGG
>JALYXC010000113.1 GCA_030947315.1 Verrucomicrobiota bacterium
ACAATTTTTTTACGATATCGGCTTTGCCATCGCCGTTCGTGTCTTCGGCATAAAGAATATCGGGCGCAGCGCAAATCAAAACGCCTTTGCGCCATTGCATCAGCCCGGTGGGAAAAGAAAGGCCGTCCAGAAATAAAGTGGATGTATCAAATTTGCCGTCGCCATTTTTATCTTCGAGCAATTTGATGCGACCGCCCGGTTTATCTTTTCCATCCAGGCCGGTCGGATAATCGTGCATTTCCACGACCCACAATTTCCCATCCGTACCGAAATCAATGGCGACTGGATCCACAATCAGCGGTTCTGCGGCGGCTAAATCAATCGTGAAATCGGATTTGAGATGAAAAGAGCGGAGCGCCTCGGCAGGAGACTGTGGCGGTGGAAATTCCGCTTTGTGTTCATCAAAAATAAAATTTTTCGGAATTAATTCGTGAACCGCGCCGACGATTTTTTCTTCGGTATCCGGACCAAGTTTGGCCGGGAGATCGTAATAAACCATCGCGCCGCCGCCTTCGTAACCGCCTTCCTGGAGAATTCGTTTGGAAGGAATGTAGCAGGGAACGTCGTTGGCATAGGCATTGATCCAAAGACGCGCAGCGTCAAATTCTTTTTTCAGGCGCAGCGAATAATCAACCACCACTTCGCCAGAAAGAAAAACCATCGCGAGTTCATCGCCGAAATTCCAGGTCTGAACCAGATACGGAATTTCCGTGGGCAATTTTTCGCCGCGATCCAAGCGCGCCAAATTTTTCCGAGCCTGATAGCCGGCCGGATCATTCTTCTTCCCTTTTTCTTCCCATTCCGCCCGCGTCGGAAGCGTGTCGAAAGGCAGTTGGATTTTTTTGAGGCGGCCTTCGAGTTTTCCGTGAAGCGGCGTTAAGTTTTTTTTGAGCAATTCGCCCACGGCACTGGTGATGCTTTGTCCGTGTTGTTTCGCAAAATTAACGCCGGGGCGTGACGAAGGATTGGCATCGGCGCCGCAACCAATCACGGTCAGGGCAATCGCACCCGGAAAATTTTGCTCCAAATATTCCTGCGCGTAACCGGCCCAATCGCCGCAAATTTGATTCGGTTCCGGCCCGAGAGTTGTGCAATGACAAGCATAATTCACCAGCAGCGCGCGGATTTTTCCATCTTGATCCGTGATTTTTAAAACGGGCAAATCGTGATCCACCGGCCCATCTTTGGTGCGGCGATTAACGGCGAAATCCGCTTTAGTTTTGCTCCAGAAAAGTTTCGAAGGACGGCGATTTTTTAACGCGGCCTGCGCGACTTGTTCCATTTTATCAATCAACTCTTTGGTGTAGCGATCAATGTGGGCCTGTTCTTCGGACGAAAGATCTTTGCCAAAAATATTATCCGCTGCTTTGGTCAGCTTGGGCGCTGAGTGCGTGTGGGAAGTGCAAATGGCGAATTTCTCCGAAACGATTCCACGTTTAGCGAGGCGATTTAACAATTGATCGCGGAGGTCTCCGGGAATAATGCAGTTATCAAGCGAGATGAGAACTGCGGGATTTTCCTTGTCGGTGCCGATGGCCAGCGCTTTGGCAAAAAGATGTTGAATAATTCCTTCAGATTCGTTCGTGCGCGCGAAGTAACCGTTTAACCGAATTGGGTAGTCAGGGGTAATATCTATTTTGGCGGCGCCCACGGAATAAATTTTTGGTTTTTGTGAATCAAGCGATTGGCCAAAAATCTCGCTGGAATTCCAGAGGGTGAAAATGATGGCGCAACAGGTAAATAAATTTAAAACATTTTTCATAAAGCCGAATGATTCAAGACTGTCAGAATCGGTCTGTTATTCGACTACAAATATCAAAGACTCAGGATGGAAGAGAACTCAGTCTGCGATGATTTGCAAATCGGGCGAAAATCGAATAATAGAATAGGCGGCGCGAAAACAAAGGGCGGAAAAAATTAAAATCGGAAAATAGTCGCGCCAAAAAATACCAATGTCCAAAAGTAAAATTATTTTCATCATAACAATTACGCTGGTGGGCGTGGCAGTCGGCGCATGGCTCGCGCAAAATTACGCGCGGAAAGATGCGGCACGCAATCCTGCGTCGGTTGGCGCTCTCGGACACGTCGTTTCCATTCCGGTGAATACCAACGAAATGATTTGGATTCCGGCGGGAACATTTTTTATGGGTTCAGAAAATGGCCAGGAAGATGAAAAGCCGGTTCATCAAGTTTCGGTGGACGGCTTTTGGATGGACAAAACAGAAGTGACTAATGAGCAATTTGAAAAGTTTGCCCAAGCGACCAGTTACGTCACGGTGGCCGAACGCAAACCTGATCCAAAAGATTTTCCGGGAGCTGATCCCACGACGTTGGTGCCCGGTTCGATTGTTTTCTCGCCGCCGCCGGGAGTTATCTCGTTGGAAAATCATATGGTTTGGTGGAAATATATTCCGGGCGCCAACTGGCGTCATCCGGAAGGTCCAAATTCAAATCTCACGGGCCGTAAAAAACATCCTGTCGTTCACGTGTGCTGGGAAGACGCGGTGAACTATGCGCGTTGGTGCGGAAAGCGTTTGCCGACGGAAGCGGAATGGGAATACGCCGCGCGGGGCGGCCTGGAAAAAAAACCATTCATCTGGGGCGACGACAAAGTTCCTAATGGCCAATGGAAAGCCAATATTTGGCAAGGCCAGTTCCCAAATGAAAACAGTTTGGACGACGGCTTCAAAGGAAGCGCGCCGGTGGCGACATTTTCTCCGAATGGCTATGGACTTTACGACATGGCGGGAAATGTGTGGGAATGGTGCGCCGATTTTTATATGCCCGATTACTACGCCCACAGCCCGCCAAAAAATCCGCAAGGTCCCGCGCAAAGTTTTGATCCGAACGAACCGGGAGTTGCCAAACGAGTTCAGCGCGGCGGTTCGTTTCTTTGCAGCGATGTTTATTGTGCCGGATACCGTCCCAGCGCGCGAATGAAATCCACGCCGGATACGGGATTGTCACATACCGGTTTTCGCTGCGTTAAAGATGCGTCGCGCGGGGTTTAAAACGGGAAGAAGTCTTTAAGAAAATCGCCAATAATCAAGAATAAGGCGTTGCAACCCATTTAAAATTTAATATTTTATTTTCGTTGTTTGGGGGATAAGACCGACCGGCTTCGAGTGTTGGGTTGCGCTTGGGGCCGGTCATCTTCTTTTAAATTCTTTTATTTTTTCTGCCGAGAACAACCATGGCTCCTTTTCGTCGGAGAAATTAGAATTCTTATTCCACATTTAGGGCGTTGTCGTCCGGTCTTGCAGCCATTTTAAATCTAGACCATTCGCTCCCGTAACCGTTTGACCAATGAGCGAACAGGCCCCTTTCCTAATCGGCTGGACCGTTGAAAGCGAACCCGATCGCACCAGCCATTTTTTAATTTCTCCATGTCCGTCAATAAAGGTGAAACCACCCGCTCCGTTATGATAGGAAGCAGGAATATCATCCCACGTCCAGGAAGTGGCAGTGGGCAGCGCCATTTTTACATAAAAATAACAATCGTTGATACTATCCGGATGTTCGTCCAAAAAAAGCCAGGTCATGGCCGGTTTGGAAACTTGAGACATTTTTTTGTAAACTTTAAAGCCGGGGCTTAAGGAAGCCGTAGTTCCATCATAGTTTCCCACAAATGCATTCATGGAAATACTGCGGACTCTTTCGCCATTCTGAGCCGGGACTCGGTCCGCCGGACATTTATAAATGGCGAGATTCTTTGCCACATAAGGACCAAGAACTGAATTGACTATAAAATCCCGGTTCGTATTGGCGTTAGCAGTAAACCAGTCCATTACTCCTGTGCACCAATTATTCGTTCCGACATTATAAGCTCCTGCATTAGGCGGAGGAGCATCATTCGCATCCGCGGCATACATTATTTCGGCATACTGCATTTGTTTTAAATCGTTTAAACATTTAATTCCTTCCGCCTTTGTTTTTGCTTTCGCTAACGCAGGCAAAAGCATTCCGGCCAGAATGGCAATAATCGCGATGACCACCAGCAATTCGATTAATGTAAAACCTTTTAGAATCTTGTGAACGTGGCGGTGAAAAATAATTTTCATCTTTTTTTGGGTCGGCTCAATTTAGCAATTTTTGAGCGAACGTCAAACGAACTAATTAATCGCGAATAATTTTATTGGGCAATTCATCCTTATCGTCCGGACGAAAAGGAAAATGGCGCGCCAATAAAACGCCGATTTTATTGACCGCCGTAACAATCGCTTCCGTGTAAAGTTGCTGCTTCAATAGATCGGTCATCGCATCGCGCGTTTCATGCCAGAAAGTTTGGCCGCATTTTTCATGAATTCCCGAATCGCCCACTACCGCGAATTTCCGCGCGGCTGGCGCGAGATAAATCAGCACTCCATTGCGTTGCCGCGTTTTGGTCATCCCAAGTTTCACAAAACGTTTTTGCGCGAAAGCCAGCGGGTCTTCTCTTTTTTTATCGGAAATGTAGACGCGAATTTCACCGGAAGTTTTTTTCTCCGCGACTGCAATCGCGGCGACGATTTTTTCCTCGTCCAATTGGCTGATGAATTCTTTTGGTTTCATAAATCACCAACTGCCGCTCGCCCCGCCGCCGCCCGAACTTCCGCCCCCGCCAGAAAAACCTCCGCCACCCGAGAATCCTCCGCCCCCACCGCCACCACCCCAGCCGCCCCCGCCACCCATCGGAAAAGGGAAAAAACCAAACGAGCGTCTGCGGCGGCCATTGTAGCCGACACCACTCGAACGACGAATAATAGAAATAAAAATGAACAGGCAAATCAGGGCAAAAAGAAAAGGAAAATGCTGTTTTGGCTGAGCATTTTGCTGATTTACAGTTTTGCCGGTTCCTTTGTATTCCCCTTTAGTCGCCTGCAAAATCGCCGTCACGCCTGCCGTCAAGCCGCCATCGAAATCATTTTTTTGAAAATGCGGTTTAATTTCATCTTCAATAATTTGTTTGCAGAGCGCGTCGGGCAGCGCGCCTTCCAGACCGTAACCGGTTTCAATTCGCATTTTTCTGTCTTCCGCAAAAACAAAAAGAACGGCGCCGTTATTTTTATTTTTTTGGCCGACTCCCCAGTTTCGGAAAACGCGATTCGCATAATCTTCCATCGAAGAGTCGCTTTGCATTTTTGGAAAAATTGCGACAAGGATTTGACTGGAAGTTTCCTTTTCAAAATCTTCCAGAGTTTTGTTTAATCGCTCCGCGGTCGCGGCCGAAACTTTGTTGGCGTAATCATTAAAATAACGGGCCGGTTTAGGCGGCATCACTTCCGCCGCATGGCAAAAAATTCCGCCGAGAAAAAGTAAAACGAAAAAGATTTTTACCGCAGAGACGCAGAGACGCGGAGAAAACAGAAAAGTTTTTTTAGCCACAAATTCGCACAAACTCCTTTTCTCAAATCTGTATGCATCCGTGATCATCAGCGGCTTAAATTTTTTCAAACTCTGCGCCTCGGCGCCTCTGCGGGAAAAAATCACGGCTTTTCCGGAGTCGGCGTCGGTTTGCCAAAATCAAAATTTACTTTAGGCGGCGTTTCCGAACCAGCGGTGGCCTGAAAATAGGGCTTGGGCGAATAGCCGAAAATTCTCGCGAAAATCACCCCGGGAAATCGTTGGGCGACCGTGTTGTATTCCTGCACGGCTTGATTAAAATTGCGCCGTTCGACCGCGATGCGATTTTCCGTTCCTTCCAGTTGGGTTTGGAGATCGCGAAAATTGGCCGTCGCTCGCAGTTCCGGATATTTCTCCGCGACCACCAGCAATCGCGAAAGCGCACCCGAAAGTTGATCTTGCGCTTGCTGATATTTTTTCAATTGCTCCGGATCGCTCGGCGCTTTGGTTGGATCAATTTTCACCTGGCCGACTGAGGCGCGGGCCTGGGTGACTTCGACCATGGTGGACTTTTCAAAATTCGCCGCGCCGGAAACTGTTTGCACTAAATTAGGAATTAAGTCGGCGCGCCTCTGATAAACATTTTGCACGTCCGCCCATTTGGAATTGACATTTTGCGAAAGTCCAACCAGCCGGTTGTAACTGCCGCAGCCGCCAATCAACGTAATCAAAACGAGGAGAATAATTAATCCGCCGCAGCCGAAGATATATTTTTTCATAATTTAAAATTCATTGAAGTTTTGCTGTAAATTGAACAGCCGCGCTGATTTGTCAATGATTAGAAATCCCGGACGTAACGGGAGGCAATCAGATTTAATATTTGTCCATGCAACGTTTCCCAGCGCTGAGCGGTTTGCGCGAGCCACGCTTTGCGCTCGGGCTGAGTTTCACTTTCCGCAACCGTCTTGGCCAGATGTGAGGCGTAGCGCGAGGATTCAATTTGCGTCAAAAGCAGGCGCAACTCGAAATCGCGTTTTTTTGCGAGAAGCAATTCTTGGCCGTCGGTTTTTTCAATGGCCGCGCGCGTTTTTTGCTCCAGGAGCGGCAAATTTTTCAGTTTCAAATTCAACTGCGGATCTTTTTTGGCGAAAGTTTCAAGTTGTTGCGCCATTTGTTTGGAAGTTTCGGCAATGGTTTTAATGAGGTTATGCAAATCGGATTTTTCTTTTTTGATAATAAGAATTTTACTGACATCTTTTTGCTTGGAAATCAGTTCGTAGAGAAGCGCGTACCCTTCGTTTCGCGCGCCTACAGAGGGCGCTTGCTTTTGGGGCGGTGAATTAAAAGAAGCGCATCCTGAAAAAACGCCGAGGCTTAATGCGGCCAGGAGAACTCGTTTAGCAAAATTTTTCAAATTGAATTTCATTCGATTTTTATTTCATAACGAGAATCGAATCGTTCTTCAATCACAAATGGATAGCACGACAAAACAAGTCAGAACGGGCGGATCATTCGTGAATAATGGCAAAGTTACTCTCCGGAAAAAAGACGTTTCAAAAATTGGCCGGTGTAACTTTCAGCGCACTGGGTGATTTTCTCCGGTGCGCCTTGAGCAATTATTTTTCCCCCGCCAGCGCCGCCTTCCGGGCCGAGATCAATCACCCAGTCGGCTGTTTTAATCACATCGAGATTGTGTTCAATAATCAAAAGAGAATTCCCGGTGGCGCGAAGTTTAAATAAAACTTCGAGCAATTTCGCCACATCGTGGAAATGCAAACCGGTCGTCGGCTCATCCAAAATGTAAAGTGTCCGTCCAGTGGCGCGTTTGCTCAGTTCGGCGGCGAGTTTAATTCGTTGCGCTTCGCCGCCGCTCAAAGTTGTCGCAGATTGTCCAAGCCGGACGTAACCCAAACCAACTTCCGCCAGCGTGAGACACGGTTCGTAAATTTTTGGGACCGCGCGAAAAAAAGTCACCGCTTCATCCACCGTCATGTCGAGGACGTCGGCGATATTCATTCCTTTGTAATTGATGTCCAACGTTTCGCGATTGTAACGACGGCCATTGCATGCTTCGCAGGTCACATAAACCGGCGGTAAAAAATGCATTTCAATTTTAATCAAGCCGTCGCCCTGACATTTTTCGCAGCGACCGCCTTTGACATTGAAACTGAACCGGCCCGCTTCGTAACCGCGAATTTTTGCGGTGGGAAGTTTCGCAAATAAACTGCGAATTTGATTGAACATTCCCGTATAAGTCGCGGGATTGCTGCGCGGTGTGCGCCCAATCGCCGTTTGATCAATCACAATTATCTTATCGAGATTTTCCAGCCCGCGAATTTCGCGATGCGCGCCGGGCTGTTCTTTTGAGCCGTACAGTTTACGAAAAATCGCGCGCCGCAAAATGTCGTCCACAAGAGTGCTTTTGCCGGAACCGCTCACGCCAGTGACGCAGGTCAAAGTTCCGAGCGGAATACGTGCGTCAATATTTTGCAAATTATTTTCCGTCGCGCCTAAAACTTCGAGCCAGCCTTTTTCCTCAGTAGGTTTGATGCGCTTCTTTGGAATAGAAATACTCAATTCACCTTTTAGATATTGGCCCGTAAGCGAGCGCGGAGTAGCTTCAATTTCCGCGCAGGTTCCCGCTGCCACTAATTCTCCGCCGCGAATCCCTGCGCCGGGTCCCAAATCCAAAATGAAATCAGCCTGGCGAATAGTGTCTTCATCATGTTCGACAACGAGGACAGAATTGCCCAGGTCCCGCAGATTTTCCAAAGTTTTCAAAAGACGCTCATTGTCGCGTTGATGCAGGCCGATGCTCGGTTCGTCAAGAATGTAAAGCACGCCGACCAGACCCGCGCCGATTTGCGTGGCGAGTCGAATGCGTTGCGCTTCGCCGCCGCTTAACGTTCCGCTTTCGCGATTGAGCGTAAGATAACTGAGTCCAACATTTTTTAAAAAGCTCAGGCGCGCGCGAATTTCTTTGATAATTTCGTGCGCAATTTTTTGTTGAAATTCGGTGAGTTTCAATTGCGCAAAAAAATCGTCCGCCGCATCCACCGAAAGCTCGCAGACATCCATGATCGAGAGCCCGGGAATTCCAGGGAGCGCAGGCTGCCGGCTTACTCCGGGGAGCGCGGGCCGCTGGCCTGCAATCGTCGTCGGCCCGCCGACGATTTCGTTTCTCTTTTTAACATTTTGGGTTTCCGGCGGGCCGCCCGCGCTCCCCAAAGTAACCGCCAAAATTTCCGGCTTTAAACGTTTGCCGCCGCACGCATCGCACAACTGCGGAATCATAAAACTTTTCAAACGATTTTTCGTGAACTCACTTTCGCTCTCGGCATAGAGCCGTTCCAGATTTGGAATCACACCTTCGAAAGGACGGTTCACTTTGCTGATTTTTCCGGAGCGCACAAATGTAAATTCAATTTCCGTGCACCCTGAGCCGTGCAACACCACTTTTTTAAAGTTTCCTGGCAAATTCTTGTAAGGCATTTCCACACTTTGTTGAAAATGATGCGCCACTCCGCGGAGCAAACTTTTGTAGTAGGCGATCATCCGTTTGCGTCCACGCCGCCAGGGCAAGATCGCTCCTTTGTCCAAAGTTTTTTCCTGATCAGGAACAATGAGTTGTTCGTCGAAAACCATTTTTTGTCCGAGGCCGTGACAAACTGGACATGCGCCTGCGGGTGAGTTGAACGAAAAATGTTTTGGCGTCAGCGTTTCAAAACTTTTTCCCGTGGCGGGACTGTAGTTGCGATTTGAATGAAGCGTCTCGTTCCATTCGT
>JALYXC010000128.1 GCA_030947315.1 Verrucomicrobiota bacterium
CCCATAATCAGGAACAACTTGCCAGCCTGTCCCCGGACGCGGGCAGCATCGTGAATATATTGCTAGGCAGATATTCTAAAAACGACCGCACGGATGAAAGTATTTATTTGAAAGCCTTCAGTGGGGATAGTTGTCGCGTTGATCGCCAAGGACGTGAACCTGTCATGCTTCAATCCCCTTGCCTTTCCGCCTTGTGGCTTACGCAACCGGATAAAATCGAAACCTTGTTGGCGGAACGCAGTTTGACAGAAGGCGGCATGATTCCGCGCTTGTTACCCTGCCACACTCGCGCCGAGGCGAGGCTAATTGTGGACGGCGTGGAAGGTATTTCCGCAACCACCGCAACGGCTTGGGCAAACCTGATTCGCAGACTTCTAAAAACGTTTCGCATGGCGCGCGAACCTTTCACGATTGAACCCGCGTCCGGGGTTTGGGAACTGATGAAGGAGCATCACAATCAAATCGTGGAACGTCGCAACGGCGATTTGCGGGACGTGACGACCTACGCCGCGCGCTGGAACGAACAGGCTTGGCGAATAAGCGTCTGCCTTCACGCTGGCCTTCATGATGAATTTGCGGGCGAACGTAATCTGCAAATTGAAACGGCTACTAGCGCAATCGTAATTGCAGACTGGTTCGCAGAAGAACAACTTCGCATCCTTTCACGCGGACGCCACGCCGCACGCCGCAATCAGCTTGAAAAAGTTTTGAAATTGTTGGCCGACAATCCCAAAGGCATCACGGCACGGGACGTTCACCGGGCGCATCTGGTGGATAACGCAAATGAAGCTCACGCCTTGCTCACGCGATTGGAAACGGGAGGCGAATTGACCGGCAAAAATTCCAAGCCCGAAACCGGCGGACACATCACGCGGACATATACAAAAGCGCGAAAGTAAAAAAAGCAAAATAAGGCTGTGACACTCGTGACAGTCGTGACAGTCGAATGGCGTCCGTCACGAGTGTCACGTCTGTCACAAGGTAAAATCACCAATTCTCGTTCCCTGTTTCCCCCCTATAGCGTGGAACGGGAAACGAACGGCCAGTTAATTAAATATTGAAGGGGAATAAATCCTCTCGCAAATTACTCTTGCCTTGAGTTGCTGTCCGGGGCAAAAGTGATTTATCTCCGCTGGAAAAATGACTGGAAATTATGGATGAAGGATTTCCCGCAACTATCCCACTGGAAGAATCGAAAATAAAATCAAATGAATGCCGAAACAATAATGGTCTGCCTCGCCTGTGGCGGCGATATCGCTGTCCCCGCCGATATAGAGGGGCAAAATGTAATCTGCCCGATTTGCCAAAGAGAAGTAACGCCGCAGACGAAGGATAAAACCCCAATTCAAAATCCTCCGCGCCTATCAAATTCCAAGCTGACAAATTGCCCAGACTGTAGGCATCAGATCAGCGTCAACGCTTTATTCTGTCCGCAGTGTGGCAAGCCCTTTAAGTTCCGTGAAATTGTAAGCTACAGTATCTTTTTGGCCTGGATCGGAATAACGATAATTGGAGGACTCCTTTTCTTGGCGGCGTGGGTGATTAAACAACCATGAAAATCTCCACGGAAACAGATTACAAAAAGAATTCGCGCTTTTACTAAAAGAATATCTAGGCCGACAAACTGAAATTTTTTTCTTGCAGAATCGAAAACAAAAAATCCATGAATATATTATGAAAACTCTGGTCGCAATCTGCCTTGTTGGATTTTGTTTTAATTGCGGAGCGGATACGAATGAAGTTTATCCGCGCCTGCTGATTGACGGCAAGGTCTATTCCAACGCCCACATTTCCAGTGTCACCGCCACGCACGCCATTGTTTTCTTTGATGGTGGCGGCACGCGCGTTCACCTCACCAATTTGCCCAGCTTTTTAAAATCAAAATATCCTTACGATGCCAGAAAAGGGGCGGCTGAGGTTGAGGTTCAGAAAAAGAAACAAACAGCGATTAAAGAAAGCAATTATGCCAATGCGAAAATTCGCGAGCAGTCAGCGAAGCAGGCTGAATTTGTTAATTTATACGAAACTTCCTACGACAAGTTTCGAAAATTGATTTTCGTCAGATCGCGAACATACAACCACGTAGACATAACAGAATTACCCAAGGGCCTGACAACTCTTGATTGGAGCATCTCTACCGGAATGGAACCAGGCGAGACTGTTCCAGACTTTGTCAGTATTAATTACTGGAGCTCGTCGAAAGATTGGTTTTTTCTAAAAAATAGAACATGCGTAATAATCTACGACGGAATAACGAAAGATTTTGGCGACATGGAACATGATGGAGATGTTGAATACGGGGGTGTTTTAGAACGACTTCGGCTCCATTTCTCTTTCGATGAATTTAAAAAAATGGCGTTTTCAAAGTCCGTTGAAATCAAGCTCGGAATTATCGAGGGAAGCTACACAGAGCCGACGCTTGAAAAAATGCGGATATTTGTTAACCACTTTGATTCTCTAAAACAACCCGCAGCGGAAGGCAATCAAAGCGCCGTCCCCTCATCGGAAAAAATAAATAAGACGACCGGGAAATAAATTATCATCGCACTTGCCGCTAAAAACTTGAGTTGTTGGTGGTTTTAACATTTTTTCTGTGAGCAGACAGTCTCGGCAGCTCGGCAACCTACCTTTCGTATTTTCTGGAAAGAACCTAAAAAAATCCGCTGAAAACATAACTGAAATAGGCAGGGTTGTTGGGAGTATTGTTGGGAGTAACGCACTTTTTAATTCCATAAAACTTACAAAACCATTGATTCTATTGGTTAAAATCAAGATTGGAGCAGGTGAAGGGAATCGAACCCTCGTCTCAGCCTTGGGAAGGCCACATTCTACCATTGAACCACACCCGCCTTTTGGGACCGCGGTTAATTTAAAATAAACTATTCACGGCTGAGCCGAGAATGCTCAGCGGGCCGGCATCTTCCAACCCTTCGGTCGCCTTATCTAATTTTTGGAGGGACAGTTTAGCGTTTTTCAAAAAGCTGTCGTCATTGACCAGTTTGCCGACGGAACCTTGGCCTTGATTTATTTTTTGCAAAATTTCCTTGAGGTTGGTCATG
>JALYXC010000129.1 GCA_030947315.1 Verrucomicrobiota bacterium
ATTGAAGCGCGTTACGCCCGCGCTTCCGCCATCCAAATGGCCGTGACCATCGAGCAGGATGTCGTCACCGAAACTTTTTCCGACAAACTCGACCGCATTCTCACGCACAAATTTTGGGGTCTGATAATTTTCGTCGCCATCATGGCGTTGATGTTTCAGAGCATTTTTACCTTTGCCAAAATTCCAATGGATTTGCTTACGACCGGCGTGGGCTGGATTGGTCAACATGTCGGCGGCTTGATTCCCGAAGGCGCGTTGCACAGTTTGCTCGTGGACGGAGTCATCGCTGGCGTCGGCGCGGTGATTGTTTTTCTCCCGCAAATTTGCCTGCTGTTTTTGTTTATCAGTTTGCTCGAAGACACCGGCTATATGTCGCGCGCCGCTTTTTTGATGGATCGTTTGATGAGCAAAGTCGGTCTGCACGGAAAAAGTTTTATTCCGATGCTCAGTTCGTTTGCCTGCGCGATTCCGGGAATCATGGCGACGCGCACCATCGAATCGCACAAAGATCGTCTCGTGACAATTCTCGTCGCGCCGCTGATGAGTTGCTCCGCGCGATTGCCGGTCTACACGTTACTCATCGCCGCCTGCATTCCTGACAAACGAGTTTTCGGCATTTTTAAATTGTCGGGACTCACAATGCTTTCGATGTATCTGCTCGGAATAATTGTCGCGCTTTTGATGGCGTGGCTTTTCAAAAAAACGTTGCTCAAAGGCCCGACGCCGATGCTCATCATGGAATTGCCGCCTTACAAAAGGCCAGTGCTGAAAGTCATTTCGCGGCACATGTGGGATCGTTCCAAATTATTTTTGCGCCGCGCTGGGACGGTGATTCTCGGCATCAATATTCTGCTTTGGTTTCTGGCGAGTTATCCGAAGACCGACGTTAAATCGTTACATCGTTTAAACGTTGAATCGTCCCAGCAGCAAAACGATTCATCAATTCAACGATTCAACGGTTCAACCGAATCAGCAAACAATGAGATTGCCGGCGAAAAATTGCGCAACAGTTTCGCCGGAAAAATGGGACGCGCCATTGAGCCGCTGATTGCGCCGCTCGGTTTCGATTGGAAAATGGGCATCGGAATTGTCGCGTCGTTCGCCGCCCGCGAAGTTTTTGTCAGCACCATGTCCACGGTTTATAACGTCGGAACTTACGACAAAACCGATAAAGGAATCGGCAATCTCGCGCAAACTTTGCGCGACCAAAAACATCCGAATGGCGCGGCGATTTACACGCCGCTCGTCGCCGTGACGCTGATGATTTTTTATGTGTTCGCGTTGCAATGCGTGAGCACCGTCGCGATTGTCCGACGCGAAACGAATTCCTGGAAATGGCCGATTTTCCAATGGGTTTATATGGGAATCATGGCGTGGGTTTTGGCTTTCATTACTTACCACGGCGGAAAATTTCTCGGCTACAGTTAAAGTCGGGGCAAGTTTTCCGTAAAAATGCTTTACACAAACCTTTTTCCCCTTCATCCTTTTCGCTTAAATATTAAAGAATAGAATTATGGCTGTTAAAGAAAATACGATTGAAAAATTTCAGTTGCACGAACGCGACACCGGTTCGGCTGATGTTCAGGTCGCGCTGTTGACGGAGCGAATTAATTCATTAACCGAACATTTGCAAAAAAACAACAAAGACCACAGTTCGCGTCGAGGCTTGCTCATCATGGTCGCGCAACGCCGTCGTTTGCTTGACTATTTGCATAACACCGATGTCAGCCGTTACCAAACAATCACCAAAAAATTGAAACTTCGGCGATAGTTGGCTGGTCGGATTTTTGCGGGTTTTTTATTTTCCGGAAAAATAATTCTATTCGATAAATTTTCTTGAATCGGGAAAACGCGAACGATTCAATAATAATTATAAAATCATTTCGCGTAAAAAATTCCATCAGCCCTGGACAATGGAGTGACAAAAATGGAGCGGTGGAGTGATGGAGTGAAGGAATAAAAATATTATTTCTTCACTCCAATACTCCAATACTCCTCCACTCTTCCGCCCAGCCGATGGTGTAAAGGAAAATATGTCAGAAAAAATATCGGTTCAATGCGGAGCCAATCAAATTCAAATCGAAACCGGCAAACTCGCCAAACAAGCCGACGGAGCCGTCACGGTTCAACTCGGAGAAACCATTGTGCTGGTTGCTGCGGTCGCCGCGGCGAAAGCCAAAGAAGGACAGGATTTTTTTCCGCTCACGGTGGATTACAAAGAAAAAGCGGCCGCGGCCGGAAAATTTCCCGGCGGCTATTTCAAACGTGAAGGTCGTCCGACTGAAAAAGAAATTCTCACCAGCCGTTTAACCGACCGCCCGATTCGTCCGCTCTTTCCGAAAGGTTGGTATAACGAAGTGCAGGTGCAAAGTATTTTGCTCAGCGCCGATGGTGAAAATGATTCTGATATGCTCAGCATTATTGGCGCTTCGGCCGCTTTGATGGTCAGCGATATTCCGTGGGACGGCCCGCTCGGCGCAGTTCGCGTTGGCCGCATTGACGGGCAATTCGTCGCCAATCCGACCCATTCGCAAAGCGCTCAAAGCGATATGGACATTGTTTACGTCGGCAATCAGCGCGACATCGTGATGTTTGAAGGTTCCGCCGAAGAAATTTCCGAAGCGGATTTCGATGCCGCTTTAAAATT
>JALYXC010000130.1 GCA_030947315.1 Verrucomicrobiota bacterium
GATCTGGTGGGCAAAGTATATGTAGGGCGCACGCCCGGAATTCATCTCGATGATCAGGGCCGGCAGCAGGCCGAAGTTTTGGCCGAACGATTGGCGCAAAAACCGATTCACAAAATTTTCAGCAGTCCGCTGGAACGCTGCCAGGAAACCGCCGCGCCTTTGGCAAAAAGATTTAATCTGGAAATTCAAATCGCGGACGCGCTCACGGAAATAGATTTCGGCGACTGGACCAATAAAACTCCGCAGGAACTTGCGCCGCTGGAAAAATGGCGGCAATGGACTTCCTTCCGCAGCGGTTGTGTTCCGCTCGATTTATTTCGGCGCATTGAAATCACGCCCGCGGCGGTGAGCATTATTTCCATCAGCGATCAAGGGCCGAAAATTCTTGGTGTGAACGAATGTCTGGCCTGACGCAGTTTTTTTGGGGAAAAAATAATTCATTTTTTTTCTTGCATTGAGGGAAGAGTTGTTTGATAATGCTTTCCATCTGATGGTTTTCTGATAGGCCATTAAGTTTCACTGAAATTAATTAAAAGAAAGATTTGTATGAAAAAATTAACTCGCCGCTTGTCCGCTTTTTTTATTTGTCGGAATTTATCGTTGTTGCCACTATTTATTTTTTGTTTTGGGACGCTGTTTTCTGCCCAGGCCGGAACTTTTTCCAGCGATTTTAATTCCGGGCTGCCAGTGGGCGCCACCAATTACGGCAATGCCACGGTGGCCGCTACGGGTGGATTCACGAACAGCGGCGTTTTAAAATTAACGACCGCGGTTGGCGGTCAGGTCGGTTCTTTCGTGATTAACGATCTGGATGCGGGTCAGCCCATTCAAAGTTTTGTCGCCACGTTTAAAGTTTTGATTGGCGGCGGCTCGGCGGCCGATGGATTTAGTTTTAATTTTGCCAATGATTTGCCGGATGCTGCTTTTGGGGAAACGGGCGCTGGAACTGGTTTGACAGTCAATTTTGACACCTTTGCGAATGCAGGCGAAAATGCGCCGGCGTTGCGGGTCTCTATCGGCGGCTCAGTTGTGCTGCCAGAGCAATTATTTCCGCTCAGAACCGGCAGTCAATTTGTAGATGTGATGGTGAAACTGGATCCCGATGGCACTCTGGACGTAGCCTATAATGGGACGGTTGTCATATCCAATTTGTTAGCATCTACCCTAGTAAATACACCGGGCCGTTTTGGATTCGGTGCGCGAACGGGCGGCCAATTCGACAACCATTTTATTGATAACTTGACCATTATCACAAAGACCAGCGCAGGACCATTTGTGGAATCTGCCGCACCTTTGGGAAGTATCGTGCGGCCCGATGCGGCCCTTAATCTTATTCTCAAAGATTTTACAACTCAGGTTAATACGAATTCCATTCAGTTAACCTTGGACGGTGGGGCGGTAGCGCCGACGATTACTTCTGATGGAGCCGGCGGCACGACTGTTCATTATCAACCTTCTACGATTTTTGCTTCAGGTTCAACACATTCTGTTAATATTACCTTTGCTGATAACGGAACACCAACTCCAACTACTAATACTTTCCAATATGGTTTCACGACGGCTACGTATAATCCCCTCGCGACTAATTTGGCTGTGCCGGCATCCTACGCGAATCTTAGTGCGCCCGGGTTCTTTATTCGCTATAGTCAGATTGGCGATTTAGGATCAAGAGACATCTTCCGGGCTGAGTCGCAACTGGCCAATTTGTTGATTGATGGTTCGACTGGTTTGCCTTATGTCAACCTGGCGGCGCCGAATCCTACAGACAGCAGTTTCACTTATCCGGAAACCAATGTGATTAACTACGCTTTCCCTCCGGCTTCCGCGGGTAACTTTCCTAACGATGCGAATGTCCCAGGTATTCCTGGCCCAACCACAGGCAATGGTAGTAGTTACGCCATGGAAGCGGTGACCTATCTCCATCTTTCACCTGGCTTTTACACTCTCGGCGTCAATAGTTCCGACGGCTTCAAGCTATCTGTTGCCGATGGGGCGGATGTCTTTGCACCCCAGGAAGCAATCTTTAGCGGAGTGCGCGACGCCGCGGACAGCACTGTCTCCTTTTCCGTCGGCCTCGATGGATATTATCCTTTCCGTCTGGTTTACTTCACCGGCGACCCGACCTATGCCCCCGCGCCTGGCACAGCTATTCCGAGTGTTGAATTCTTTAACATTGATAGTACGGGCAATAAAACGCTGATCAATGACACAAATGTCATCGGTTATGTTCCAGCTTTTAGAGCAGCGATAACCAAGCCTTATGTCCGCTCCATTAGTCCGGGCCTTGGCGAGAGTGGCGTCCCGGGCAATACAGCCATTACCGCAACCCTCGTTAACGGGAGTTTGACCGTTCAGACCAATACCATTCTTTTGCAAATCAATGGTATAACTGTTACACCGGCGATTAGCAGTACCAACACAGGTGTTTATACTGTGAGCTATCAGCCCCCAGGAGTCTTTCCGCCCAACTCCACCAATCAAGTTTCCCTCGCCTTCACCGATAGCGGCTCGAATCGGCGGACGAATATATGGTCCTTCACGGTAGCCAATGTCATGACACCCATTTGGTCCATTCCGGCAGTCAATGGCACTTGGGTAACGGCGGGGTCCACCGAACGTGGTTTGGCCTACAACCCTAAAACCGGACACTTGATTCTGGTAAGCCGTGCGGCGGCTCCTGCTCCCGCTGGCGGTTTGGGAGTGGCAATATTGGATAGCACCAATGGCAGTGTTATTGGAACCATGAATATCGGAGACATCGCTACAACCGGCGTCGGCACCTTCAAATTGAGCATGGTCGGCGTTGCTGCAGATGGCGTTATTTATATCTGCAATCTTGTCGTCAACGGAACAACCCCTTTTCAAATCTATCGTTGGGCCAACGAAACCGCCGCGCCGCAATTAGTTTATAGCGCCAATACCATTGGCGGCGCTAGCCGTTGTGGCGATGACTTTCGAGTTCGAGGCTCCGGCTCCGGCACGCAAATTATTGCCAATGGCAACAGTGTAGTCACCACCAGTCCTATTTTTACCACCACAGATGGAACTAATTTTACGGGGACCGCTTTAAATATCAATGGTATTGCCGCCAATGTCCTGCGGCTCGGAATTGCTTTTGGCTGCGGCAATACCTTTTATGGTGAAACAACGGGTCAACCTGTGAGCTACGTCGGCTTCGCTGGCGTTCCCTCGACTGCCGCCAGTCTGATCACTCAGTACGGCATCTACGACAAAAATACTAATCAGTCCATCGGTCCTATTGGGATTGACCTTAACAATCAACGTCTGATCGGGAATCAAACCATTACTCCTCACAACATAAACCTTTATGATGTGCCATCCCTAGTCCCGACGCCGGTCAAAAACTTTCCTATTGACCAGCGCAACTATGCCAGCCAAAATACCAGCTTCGGCACGGGTTCTGTGGACTTCACGCCCGACGGGTCTCGTGTTTTCTGCCTGGATACTGGTAACGGCATTATTGCCTTTTCTCTTGCCCCCAAGTTGGCCGCGCCCACCATTTGTTCACAACCGCAAACCAACTTCTATGCCCCTGGAGGACTGGCGTTTGTTGATGTTGGCGGTTCGGGACATCTTCCTCAATATCAATGGCGCAAAAATGGGGTGAATATCTCCGGAGCGACCAACCGCACCTTGGATATTCCGAACTTCCAAGTCGCCAACGCCGGTTTGTACTCCGTTACCATCTCTAATTCGTTGGGTAGTGTGATCAGTTCCAATGCGCTTCTTGATGTTCGCATGACTATTGATACTCAACCTGCCAGCCAAGTCGTGTCAGTCGGCGACACCGTGAACTTTAATGTGGCAGTCAGCGGCGGAACGGCCATTTATGGTTATCAATGGAAGTTCAATGACGCCGATCTTTCCGGGGCTACCAACAGCACACTGACCATTAATAATGCCCAAGTAGGAAACGCAGGGAGCTATACGGTAGCTATTAGAGACTCCGTGGGACAAATTTTGACAAGTCAGGTGGCCACCTTGAATGTAATCGTTCCAGGAGCGACCAATGGCACCGGCACAGGTCTAACTGGAGATTATTTTAGCAATCAGTTAAAGACTTTCATTAGTCCGCCAACTTTGACGAGGATAGATCCGACTGTGGACTTTGATTTCGGGGTCGGTTCTCCTGATCCTTCCATCAGTGTGGATACATTTACGATTCGTTGGAGTGGCCAGGTTCAACCGCGATATTCCCAAACTTATACCTTCTATACTATAACCGATGATGGTGTCCGATTGTGGGTGAACGGTAGTCTCCTGATTGATAAATGGATTGACCAGGGACCGACTGAATGGAGCGGAACTATTCCCCTGAGTGCCAATCAGAAATATAATATTATCATGGAATATTATGAAAATGGCGGAGGAGCTGCGGCGCATTTAAGCTGGGGCAGCGCCAGTGAAGTAAAGTCAATCATTCCTATGACGCAATTATATCCAACTCTCATACCAGTCGGTCCTGCTCTCAGCGCCCGTTTGGGCGGTGGCAACCTTATTATTAGCTGGAACGACCCGTCATTCTTTTTGCAATCCTCGACTAATGTGGTTGGACCGTATATGGATATACCTGGCGCGACGAGTCCATATACGAACACTGTTTTTTCAGACCCGCAGCGGTTCTTTCGCTTGCGGAACTAAGTCTGAACCAAGAAGTGTCCGAAAGGTATGCACATTACATTCAATATTCAATTGATTTGAATTTAATATTGTGACTCGATATTCATGCCTCACATTAACTTTAAAAAAAATATGAAACATAAACTTCTGAACTTCTCTCTTAAACCGATCATAGGGCAACTTTTTCTAATCGGTGTTCTGGCGCTCACCTCGACCTCACTGCGGGCCGAAAATGTGTTTATCACGGGCTTTAAGGGTACTACAGCTAGCGCGGTGGACCAGACAGCATGCCCTCCTTCCTGTGCGAGCGCTGAATTTCCGCCTTCTGGAGCGGGCAATGCCTCAGCTTCGCAAGTCAGTCCCGTCCCCGTGATCCCAAATAATGCGCGGAGAATCTATTATGGCATCGCAACCAATGCAACCTGGAGTCTGACGCCAACAAATGTGACGGTGACCCCCGTAGCTCCAGCGGGAACCGGGCCTTACACCTTTACGGCTTTGCAAAATATTGGCGTCTATAAAATCTACTTGACCAAGGGACAAGATAACAATGCATCGACTAACATCATAGTGGAAATGACGGCCACAGATAATGGTTTGCCGGTTATGTTGACCGATTCCAATGGTGTCGCGGCGAGTTCCATCCAATTGGACATGTATCAGAAGGGAAAGCCGAACCACGTTTGGGTCCACGTCGGCTACATTACCAACACGACTCCAAATCCAACTATTACCCTCAGGCACGTTGGCGGAGAGATTAATAATTCCGACACTGCCAATAACAATGCCCAACGCTGGTACACAGATGCCATCCGGTTCGAATTTTTGGATCAATGCGCGGGTGTGGCCAATCAGGTGGGAATAGGCGGGCCTCTAATTGAGGGTCAAACCTTTGTTAATGTCCGAGACGTGGCCGCCGGAGCAACCAATGTCACCGTCTATGCCAACGGTTCGCAAGTAGGTCAGACGAATAAGGCTTCTGGTTTTGCAGCGGGAACTTTGGCCGTGACCACGAGCGCGCTAGTCAAAGGCAATTCCATTACAGCACAACAAGTAAAAAATGGTTGCCTCAGCCTCCTTCCGGGCGGCGGACCTATTGTCGGTGGGGGGCCTAATCAAGGGCTTAAAGCTTTCCTGGGCCTGTGGAAAAATCCTCAATTCGTTGGTCCAGTCGGCGCGAATGCTCCATCTGGTTTGTTGACTAATAGGGTTTACATCCTTAAAGCGACAGGGTTCGTTTCCAATTTCGGCACTGCTCCGGCGGGCGGAGCCGATTTGCTCCCCAGCCAATGCTGGCAAACAGTTACGTTTGACCATGCGACAGATCCCTCCCTGACTCTGAGCGGCGATACTACGCCAAACACGGATCCATTTGCCGCGCTGGACGGTCTGATCTTTAGCATCGTAGATCCCGACAGCGGCCCCTACGACGTCTATGTTGACCAGATCAAGAACGGTGATACTG
>JALYXC010000132.1 GCA_030947315.1 Verrucomicrobiota bacterium
AATTTGTTTTTTAAATTTTTATTTTGCCAAACCGCGCGAGCAACAAACGAATCTCCCGTCTTAGAAATTTCAATTGCAGCACAACCGGTTCCGTAACCTGCCGAAAGAAAAAAACGATTTGTGCCGAGCAAAACCGGTTGCGCGATATTCCGATTTTGCAATTTTACGACCCACGGAAAACTCCAAAGCAGTTTTCCATTTTCAGGATTGAGTCCGACGGCGCGATGTTCCGTCACAATGAGCAATTGTTTTTCGCCCGCTAATTCAACCAGCATCGGCGAACTGTAAGCCGCTTCGTCATCGAGTGAATGCCAGAGCGTTTTTCCGGATTCTTTATCGTAAGCCATGACCGAATAATTTTTCCCGCCCGCTTGAACAATCACTTTGTCATCCACAATCAAAGGCGACGAAGCCATTCCATAAGTCAGAATAGGCGCGTGCGCGTCGGCCAGAATAAAACGTTTCCAGATAAGTTTTCCCGAAGCCGCTTCGAGACAACGCAAATCTCCCATCGCGCCGAGCGAATAAATTTTTCCTTGATGATACGTCAGCGTCGCGCGCGGGCCGTCGCCGCCCATCGATTCGTCGAAGTGCGCTTTGTAACTGTCCGCCCAGATTTCCGCGCCGGTTTCGACATCGTAAGCGGTATTCACTTCATCGTCGCGACGTTGTTCGATGGTGTAAGCGCGACCTTCGGCAATGACAAATGACGCATAACCGCCGCCGACAGGTTGCCGCCAAAGTTCGCGCAAACCGTTCGCGGGCCAATTGGTGAGAATCGGTTTTTCATCGTAACGCCCGTCGCGATTTGGCCCGCGAAAATCTGTCCAATACGCGGAAGTTTTTGCGCTGGAAGAATTTGTTTTTGCCAGCGACTTTTTCCGGGCGCGGTCAGCTTCGACGGCGGCAAAGTTCGGCAAAGTTTTATGCCAGGTCGGCACTGGAGGAAATCCGCCGCGCCATTCCATGCTCATGCCAAAAAATTGCACCAGAATCGCAATGATGCAGCCCGCATAAACCAGCGAGAAAAGAATAATACCGAGAGTTCCCAGCAGCTTTTGTTTCAGTGGAATTTCTCGACTCCACCACAATAAAATCAAGCCGAGCGGAGGCGCGATGAGCGTGGTCAGGCGGATTGCTTGTAATTTTTGCAAAGAATGCGCCGCCATCTGTGTTTGATTATTCAGGCAAATCCTCTGGAATTTCGGTGTTTTCCTCAATAGCTGTTTGCATGTAATCAGCAACGATATTGATAAGGGTCTGTAAGGTTTGATTACAGTTTTTAAACGAAATGTTGTCTAGGACTTCAATCCCATGAACTCGGATTGCGTCGCTAATTAGAGCATGAACGAAAGACTGCGTTGATAGGCGAACGTCTGCGAAATCGATTAAAACATCTTCGCCTTTTTTTAACGCAGGCATTAACTGATTTAATCGTAATTCACGTGCCATATCTTTATTTTCGGCAAAAGCTCCCGTATTAGGGAAAATCTTAAGTTCAATCATATAAAACGAGGGCGCTTAAAAAATTCACGCTTTTTTCGTCGCACGTCCAAACTATAGACGTTTCGAATTTTTTCTAGTAACCCTGAAAATCCTTGATTTGGCAGAGTCGAGATATCAATTCCCACAACTGTGCCTTGCCATAAAGGCAAATCGCTTCGAATTGTTGCTCTTTCTATGAATGGATCAGCCTGTAGAGGAAGGTCGTCCCCGCCTTTTGGCTTCAATAACTTATAAAAGGAATCCTCACTCCATATCACGAAAAAGTTCTTCGAAGATTTGGCAATATTCCAAGTAAAGAAGAGTCCCGCTCCTGCATTTGTTTCAGTGCCGCCAAACTTTACGGTTGTTCCAGTAATACCGGGTTTTAGAGCCAACCCGATGGCCTCTCTGTTACTTTTCGGACTGTGTATCGCCATCGCTTTTCTGATTCCAATTCCACTGTCCGAAACGCCAATCGAAATTCGTTTTGTCGTCTTGAAATATTGAGCGCAAACGGTTGCTCCTAATGATGATGCCGAATGCTCCAATACGTTTCTTATCAATTCACTCATAACGTATTGAATTGGCTCTGCTTCCTCCGGCGTTGCATGAAGTAAAGGTATCATGTCGGTAATAAACTTTTGCAGCTCTAACGAATTTCTCACTTGAGCAAGCGGGATAAAGCGACCAGCTGCTTCGTGTTCTATAATTTCGGTAGGCCTAGGGACATTAAGAAAATCGAAAAGCCCCATTCTGATAAAATAAGGAAGAAATTTTGCGTTAGGTGCTTCGATGATAGGTTGAACTCCTCGGCTCAACGCTGACTTCCCTAAAGCACCAACGACGGAAAGAACAAATGGATGCGCTGAAACCCATTTGGGATTAAAAGTTATTTTAAGTTCCAAGGGGTTAGCGGCGTCAAAGCTTCTAATGAAAGTGTCAACGTTGCCAAGAAATGCACTGTTCGGAATATAAATTTTCATACACTACGCCGCCACCGCTTCCGCATTTTTCGGAACGTCTTTCAAAATTTGTTCGATGATTAAATCGGTCGTGACCCTTAAAGCATTCACGCCGAAATCGTCTGCTCTTTGACCGGCAGTTTGCTGAGGTTCAGTTCGTGCAAATCAAGTTTTTGACTGGCGTGGTCAATATCAATGCCGACGATATTTCCCTTTTCATCGTAATCCAACACGACACCGTCAGAAACTTCGCGGCTTTCGGCGCTCGGATGCGAGGAGAAATCAATGTAGAGCGAATCGGTTTCGGGATAATAACTTAGTTTGATGGCTTAAGTCATTTGCCCGGTTTGCCATGATGAACCAATTGTTTGCGCGCGGATAAATCCACAAATTTTTTACCTGAAGTTTTTTCACGACGTTTTAATTCGGCGCACATGGCTTTGATGTCGTAGTGAAAATCAGCGGCGAACTGTTCGCGGACTTTTCGGACTTCAGAAATGATTTCGTCTTTCATAAATTCATTCTCCCATAAGCTCCTGCGGTGTGCAAATCAATGGCGATTTGAAACCAGCCACGGCGCAAATCGATGCAATCACGGGCATGATTTCCGCATTGGCAATGTGGGTGCAGTTCCAAGTCAGTAAATAATCCATTCCATGGACTGTCGCGATTGCGATATGCAACGCGTCAGCACTTGCTTTGGCAGGAAGCGAATTTTTGCGCACAAATTGTTGAGCGAGGTCTTGAATTTCTGCGGTGATTTCCAAACGCGTCATATCAACGACACAATCCATTCTTCTTTTTGCGGCAGTCGCGTTGCCGCGCTCGATTTCATTTATTACCAGTTCGGAAATGTATAATTGAAATTTTACGCGCCGCTTTTCCCACCAATCCTGCGTCATTTTCTGACATGCAGAAGCAACCACATCGCGGCTTGCTCGTGCTGTTAAATAACTGATGACCGAAGTTTCCAAATAAACTTTCGCCTTCACAAATTAAATTCTATTACGCCGCCACCGGTTCCGCATTCTTCGGCACATCTTTCAAAATTTGTTCGATGATTAAATCTGTGGTGACGCCTTCAGCTTCGGCTTCAAAATTTAAAATCAAACGATGACGCAACGCGGCGGTCGCAACGGCTTGAATGTCGTCGAAGCTCACATTGAAACGACCTTGCGTGAGCGCGCGAACTTTAGCGCCGAGAATCAGCGTTTGCCCGCCGCGCGGACTGCTGCCGAAACGCAGATATTGATTGGCAATCGGCGCAGCCGTTTCGCTTTTTGGATGCGTCGCGAGGACGAGTCGCACAGCGTAATCTTTCACATGCGACGCGACCGGCACTTGACGAACAAGCGCCTGCAATTCCAAAATCTGTTCCTTTGCCATCACGCGACCGATTTGCGCTTTGGCACTTTCCGTCGTGCGCGTGAGAACTTCGGTCAACTCCGCCGCGTTCGGATAACCAACAATCAACTTAAAGAAAAAACGGTCGAGTTGCGCTTCGGGCAATGGATAAGTTCCTTCCTGGTCAATGGGATTTTGCGTGGCGAGAACGAAAAACGGTTCGCCGAGTTTGCGAATTTCGCCGCCAGCGGTGACGCTTTTTTCCTGCATGGCTTCGAGCATGGCTGATTGCGTTTTGGGCGTGGCGCGATTGATTTCGTCGGCGAGAATCAGATGCGCAAAAATCGGGCCGTGTTGAAATTGAAATTCACGTTTTCCACCCGTGGTTTCCATTACAATATTTGTGCCGAGAATATCGGCGGGCATGAGGTCGGGCGTGAATTGAATCCGATTAAAACTCATGTCGAGCACTTCGCTCAATGTGCGCACCAGCAGCGTTTTGCC
>JALYXC010000145.1 GCA_030947315.1 Verrucomicrobiota bacterium
CTACCCAACCCCTCAAAAATTCGCCGCCTGAAATCCGGGTAGCATCCGCGTCCCGCGGGTGCGAAACAAAAACTTTCCTCCTTCACGGCGTGACTGGCAGTGGCAAGACAGAAGTCTATTTACAGGCCATCGCCCATACTTTGGAACAAGGCAAAGGCGCAATTGTTCTCGTGCCAGAAATTTCTTTGACTCCTCAAACAGTCGAACGTTTCAAAGCGCGATTTAGTTCCGGAAATTTAAAAACTCTCGTCGCGGTTTTGCACAGTCATTTGTCTGCCGGCGAACGCCACGATGAATGGCATAAAATTCGGCAAGGCCGCGCCCGCATTGTCATCGGCGCGCGCTCGGCGATTTTTGCGCCCGTGGATCCGCTCGGTTTAATCATCGTGGATGAAGAGCATGAAAATTCCTACAAGCAGGAAGAAGCGCCGCGCTATCACGCTCGCGATGTCGCTGTCGTTCGGGGAGAAATGGAAAATGCCGTCGTCGTTCTCGGTTCCGCCACGCCGTCGCTCGAAAGTTTTTACAACGTCCAAAAAGAAAAATATCAACCGCTGGAAATGCCTACCCGCGCGGATGACAAAAAAATGCCGATTGTTCGCGTCATTGATATGCGCCAAGCCGCGCGCAAAGAAAAAGGAACGCCAATTTTTTCGCCGCAATTAAAGGAAGCCATCACGCAACGACTCGAACGCAAAGAGCAGACAATTCTTTTTTTAAATCGACGCGGTTTTGCGACTTCCATGCAATGCCCGCTTTGCGGCTACGTCGCAGAGTGTCCCAATTGCAGCGTGTCGCTAACGTATCATCGCGCCGCCCAAAAACTTAGTTGCCACATTTGCGGGCATCAAATGAAAGCCCACACAATTTGTCCCGAACCAAAATGTCGCAATCCAGCGATTCGCTATTCTGGTCTCGGCACCGAAAAAGTCGAAGCGACTTTGGTGAAATTATTTCCGCACGCGAAAATCCAGCGAATGGATTCCGACACGTTGAAGCGCAAAGAAGATTATCGAAATATTCTGGGCGATTTTAAGCGCGGCAAAATTGATATTCTCGTCGGCACGCAAATGATTGCGAAAGGACTTCACTTTCCAAACGTGACGCTCGTCGGAATTATTTATGCCGATTTAAGTTTGCACATGCCTGATTTTCGCGCGGGCGAAAGAACGTTTCAGTTGCTTACGCAAGTCGCCGGCCGCGCGGGTCGCGGCGATGTGGAAGGCGAAGTTTTTGTGCAGGCATTCACGCCGTTTCATCCGGCGATTCAGTTCGCGCGCCGCCACAATTTTATCGGTTTTTACGAACAGGAAATTGAGTTTCGCCAACAACTGAAATATCCTCCATTGAGTCGTATCGCTTTGCTTACCCTCAAAGGACGCAACGAAGAGAAAGTAAAATTTTCGGCGGAGCATGTGCTGCGGGAAATTGAACGGGCGATTGGGCGATTGGGTGAAACGGCGAACAGTGATTCGTCCGCTCGCCTGCTCGCCGATTCGCCGATTCGCGATTTAATCACCGCCGGTCCCGCGCCCGCGCCGCTTGCGCGAGCCGAAACTTTTTTTCGTTATCAAATTATGCTGCGCACAAAGCAGATGACGAAACTGAGTCACACGCTCGCGAAGATGCAGGAATCACTTTCGTTGCCCGACGAAGTTTCGATGACGATCGATATTGATCCGGTGAATCTGGCGTGAAGAAATTGCGTTGAATTCAACGTGGTTTCATTTATCGTGAACCTATGAAAGTTACCGCCACAAAAAGCCAGAAAAGCGAAGCTGCGTTATTAAACCAGGCGACCAATAATCTTTTGCGCGCCGTTAAACAGAAAATGGTAAAAAAACAAAGTCGCGTGGACTATGCCAAGTTGCGCAAAGAGGGTTACAGCGACCGGTTTTTAGCAAAACTCGAAGAATCCTGATTCTCTATTCATTTTTCCTCAATCGCATAAATTCCATCACGCTAATATCAAGCATAGGCGCGGCGTTTCTGGCAAATTTCAAAACATCCGCATAGGTCATCCCGCGCGTCAGTTCGCGGACAATCTCCCGCGTGGTCATGCCTGCAGACCTTGCCAGTTGAATGGCTGCTGCCAGGTCCGTATAACGTAAAATTTCGTCGCTCATGTTTCGGGGTTTACTTTTCGCCCGCAGCTTTAACTATCTCTTCCACCAATTCGTCACTCGTCCATTTTTCATTCGGAATAATTTTTGTCACCCGACCACTTGCATCAATGACCACCGTGCGAAGATTGTGATTAATGCTTTCCCCTTCGCGCCAAAAAGTTTGACCGAATTGTTGGGCAATGGCCGTAATGTCAATTAATTCGCCCGTCAGAAAACTCCAGTGACGCGGGTCGTACTTATATTTTTGCGCGTAAGTTTTCAAAACCTCGGGGACATCTTTTTCCGGGTCAAACGAAATGGAAAAGAGATGCCAGTTGGTGGGGCTATTTTTAATTTCGCTTAATTTTTTTTGCGTTTCGGCAAAATTGCTCGACATGCGGGGACAAAAATTTGGAAACGGACAAGTCGTAAAAATAAAAGTGAACGCAATCGCATTTCCTTTGAACTGACTCAAGTTCACCGATTGGCCGAGTTCATTGGTGAAATGATATTCCGGCAAAATATCGCCAATCTTCAGCGGCTCAACATCCCGCGCCACGCGAATGGTTTCGCGGGATGGAAATTCCGCAGGCGACGCCGCCCCGATTTTCTTCAACTGCTCAATCCAACCCTGATCATCGGCCACCACCATCCGAAAAGAAATCGCGTCGCCCGCTTTAAACCCTTTCAATTCGTTTGAGTTTTTTACTTCGAAATCCATCGTCATGGCCGGCATGTAATCTGGAATTGTTTCATGTTTAATCGTCGCGGTTTTTCCGTCTGGCTTTAATTCTTTAATGACGCCTTTGACCTGAAAGGTTTGCCGATTGGTGCCGACGGGTTTTATAAAAACAGATTTCTCAACTTTTTTTTCATGGCAAGCCGTGAAGAAAATCAGGGACAATAATACGAATCCAATTTTCAAAAAATTTAAACGAACCATGGCTGTGAAAATAAATTCCACGTTTGATTTAGCAAGTCATCAGAATTTTCCAGGACGCAACAAGGCTTGTTTTTCTTCTCTGTCGCATTTTAAAGTTTTGGGAATGGATTGGCCCGCATGAAAATTACCATAAACGATTTTGAGCTACTTGAGTGGACTCACTGAACATCAATGAAATCTATTTCAGCCTGCAAGGCGAAAGCACTTTTGCAGGGTTGCCCTGCATTTTCGTGCGGCTGACCGCGTGCAATTTGCGCTGCTCTTATTGCGACACCGCTTACGCTTTTGCTGATGGAAAAAAAATTTCGCTCGCAGAAATTCGCGCGGAAATTCACCGCCTGGCTGAACCATTTTTAAATTCAAAATTTAAAATTCAAAATTCAAAACTTCCTTTGATCGAATTGACCGGCGGGGAACCGCTTCTGCAACCCAATTCATTGCCGCTGATGAAATCACTTTGCGACGATGGTTATACCGTGTTGATTGAAACCAGCGGCGCGCTTGATATTTCCAAAGTGGATGCGCGCGTTCATCGCATTATGGATTTGAAATGTCCCAGCAGCGGCGAATCGGAAAAAAATCGTTGGGCAAATCTCGCGCAGTTAAAGATCGGCGATGAAATCAAATTTGTTATCGGCACTCAGCAGGATTACGATTGGGCGAAACAAAAAACTGTCGAATACAGTTTAGCGGAAATTTGTCCGCTGCTTTTTTCCTGGGTCGCGCCACTGCAATTGCTTCAGCAGGACAGGTCATTGAAAAAAATTCCTCAAGGACAAACGCCGATTTCGCGAAAGGAGCTGGTGGAAAAAATTATCGCGGATGCTCTGCCGGTTCGCTTTCAACTTCAGACGCACAAATTCATCTGGCCGCCCGATGAGCGAGGAGTTTGAAAAATTATTTTGCGCTCAAACTTAACCAAAAAAACCTTCTCATTAACACCCTGCTTTAGCGTGGGGTTAATGAATTTGAGAGTGGAAAACCGTTTTAACGGTTTGGACAGCACTCGGCAAACCGTTAAAACGGTTCCGTTATTGTTGCATACTTTTCACCCCGCTAAAGCAGGGTGTTAATGAGAAGATAACGCCGGTGAATACGAAAACCCAAAAAACTCTCGCGCTCCTTCGCAACTACGAATCTCGCAACATCACATTCATGGAGCCGGACGGCTCATGGCCGATTGTCTGGGAGCGAGCCAAAGGCGTTCACGTTTGGGATGCCGAAGGTAAAAAGTATTTAGATTTAACCGCGGCTTTTGGTGTCGCCGCAGCCGGACATGCGAATCGAAATGTCATCAAAGCTGGCCAGCGTCAAATGGCGCAATTGCTGCACGCCATGGGCGATGTTCATCCGCACGCGCTCAAAGCAAATCTCGCCCGCGAGTTGAGCAGAATCACTTTTGAACGATGGAATAAAATTCAAAATTCAAAATTAAAAATTAAAAATTCCGGGAAAACTATTTTTTGCAACTCCGGTTTTGAAGCGGTCGAAGCGGCCTTGAAAACAGCTTGTCTGGCGACCGGAAAAAAAGAAATAATTGCGTTTGAAGGCGCGTATCACGGACTCGGTTACGGCGCTTTGAATGCCACACATCGCGAACTTTTTCGTTCTCCCTTTCGGGCGCAATTGCGCGAGTTTGCTCATTTTGTTCTGTTTCCAAAGCAAAATCAGCAGTTGGAAAAATTAGAAAAGGAAATTCGCGGACTGTTTCGCCGGAAAAATATCGGCGCGATTTTGGTTGAGCCGGTTCAGGCGCGTGGCGGAATTAATGTTCCTCCGCCAGAATTTCTGCCAATGCTTCGGCGAATTTGTAACGAGCAAAATGCCGTTTTAATTCTGGACGAAATTTTCACCGGTTTTGGCCGCACCGGAAAATGGTTTGCCTGTGAACACAGCAAAACGATTCCCGATTTGATTTGTCTCGGCAAAGCGCTCACCGGCGGATTTCCGCTTTCGGCGTGTGTCGGTCGCGCTGATTTAATGGACGCCGCGTGGCCGGTTTCCAATGGTGAAGCAATTCACACCAGCACGTTTCTCGGTCATCCGGTCGGTTGCGCAATGGCCCTCACGCAAATTGCGGAAATCCGAAAACTGAAATTAGTTGAACGCAGCGCGACGCTGGGAAAATTTTTACTGCGAGAACTTTCTTCAACTCAAAATTCAAAACTCAAAACTCAAAATTCAATTCGCGGACTCGGATTGATGGTTGGAATTGAGTTGCGGAACAAAGATGGTTCGCCCGCGGCGGAACTGAGTTTGAAAATTATCAAAAACATGCTGCATCGCGGTTTCATTTTTTTGCCGGAAGGCGAACACGCCAATGTGATTGGCTTCACGC
>JALYXC010000150.1 GCA_030947315.1 Verrucomicrobiota bacterium
CCACACTTTCTAAAATATCTTTTTCCAAGAACGAGGTTTCTCTCATTCCGTCCGGCCAGTGGCCGGACGGGACAGGCGAGTCGCCTGTGCTACCCGCCTGGTCGGAGATCGCTGAGCGCGCCGAAGCGTCGTTGCAAAAATTTTATTGGCTCGAAGAACGCGGTTATCTCGCTGATTTGTTGATTGCGAAATCCGGGCAGTCAGCCGCCGAAGCTGTCGTGGACAATGCGCTCCGAAGCAATTATCTCCTCGCCGTCAGTTTCGGTTTTGTCACAGGCGAAAAAGCGCAACGCTGTGTCGAAGCCGCTTTGCGTTATCTCGTTATTCCCGGCGCATTGCGAACACTCGCGCCGCTGCCCGTCGCGCCGCCGCTCCCGATTTTTGCGAACGACCAGTTATTAAATAATCCCAACGAACCGTATTGGGGCCAATACGAAGGCGACGAAGATACGCGTCGCAAACCGGCTTATCACAACGGAACGGCGTGGACGTGGACATTTCCGATTTTCTGCGAAGCGCTCGCGCAAGCCTGGAATTTTTCTCCGACTTCAATTGCCGCCGCCAAAAGTTATCTCGGCAGCATGGACAAAATTCTAATGACCGGTTGTCTCGGTCAGATTCCCGAAATTCTCGACGGCGATTTTCCGCACACCCAACGCGGCTGTGACGCGCAAGCGTGCGGCGTGACGGAAGCTTCGCGCGTTTGGAAATTATTAAATAGCTCGGGCCAAGAGAGCCGGCTGCTGTAAAATTTTCTCGATAGAAACTGGCAGCGTCGAAATCCTTTCCTGAATTATTTCCTGACACTTATTTTCTGAAAAATGATGGTAGCGCGCCGCAGCCGAAGAAAATCCGCGCAAAGTTTGTTCGGCGTAAAAGGCTAATCCTTGACGCAATGGAAGCGAATAGATGGCCAGAGTTATTCCATAGACCAATGTGTGCCAGCCGTGAGATTTTTTGGATTCGACGCTTTCAAGATAACGTTGCGCTAATCGGTGATCACGCAAAGGTTTGAGCCGCTGAAGTTGGTTTCGTCCGACGCGCTGGCTGGCCGTCGCAAAGATTTTTAAGCGTGGTTCGCCGGCCAGGCGCTGATCCAGCGCAATAAGTTCGCGCGCCTGATGGCGGGTTGCGTGAAAATACGCCTGATAAATTGCCGGCAATTCAATCGGAATCAAAATGTCTTGTTGATATTCCCGCAGAAAAGTTTTCAGCGACTTCAGATTTTTGATGGAGAAAGGAAGATTGCTGTTTTCAAAAAATCCCGTCTCGGAGAGCAAACCGATTTTTTCGAGCAAGCCAGAAAAATCACCGAGTAAATTTTCGGCTTCATTCGGACCTGGTTTTGATTTTGTTTGAACGATCATTTTAATTTTTGAAAACAGCAGTGACTATTTTCTAAATTCGAAATAATTTTATCGCCGTTCCGCGCAAGGTCGAGAAAACAAACCGTGCAAAAAGAAATTAAAAAACTTGACGGGAATTAATTTAATGGAAGTTGCCGATGGAATAACTTCGGGAATTAAATTTTTGCAGTGAGTGCATTTTAATCGCGACAGCGTTTTGAAAACTCAAAGTGTATAAATTTAAACAGCTTGGATATTTATAACTCTGACGAGGCTTTTTTCCCAGGTTTTTAAATCTCAAAAACGGCTGAAAATAAGGTTCTTGCCACATTATTTCAGCATGGCATATACATTGCTTATACGTATTGGAAATTTCTAAACTGATTTAAAACCTTAATTCACCCAACTTAACGAACCAACAAATGAAAAAAATGCGATCAGCAAAAATAAAAATATTTGGCGTTTGTCTGGTAACACTGTTTTTATCCGGCCTCGCCATCGCGCAAGGCGAGGATCAACAATTACTGGAGCGAATCAAAACGTTGGAAGCGCGTCTCGCCGAGCTTGAAGGCAAGGCTCTTACCAGCGAAGGAACCAATGCTGTCTCCAGCAAAGTTGCGATCATAGGCGGAACTAACGAGGCCTCAAAATCTTTGGAATGGTTGACCCAAAATAAAATCAGCGGCTTCGCTTCCGTTTCTTATCTTCATAATTTTGATCGCAGAGCCTCTTCCGTGGCAGGACGCTCCTTCGATATTAATGATGGATTTTCGCTAAACAAGTTTAAAGTCACTTTTGAAAAGCCCGTTGAATTCACCCCGGAGAAATGGGACGCGGGTTATCGCGCCGATTTAATTTTCGGTCAGGATGCCGCGCTGATTCAATCCGGTTACGGCAAAGCCCCGGCTGGCGGAACGCCAAAATTTAATTTGGGAGATCATGGCGATCTGGAGCAACTCTTTGCCACAGTCAACGTGCCGATTGGCCGCGGCCTTCAAGTTTCCGCCGGAAAAATGGTTACCTTGATGGGTGTGGAAGTTATTGAGGAAACTGCTAATCCCAATTTTTCTGAGGGGAACCAGTTTTTATTCGTGGAAAATTTTACCTCGACGGGCGTGCAATTGAACTACAAATGGAGTGACAAAATAGATACTCAAATTCGCGTCTTCAATGGTTGGGATGTAGTTAAAGATAATAACAGCGCCAGATCGTATATGGGACGAATTGGATTTGCTCCTGATGATAAGACCAGCCTGGCGTTAATCGCTTACGGCGGTCCTGAACAGGATAACAATTCTTCGGCGTGGCGCAAAGGAATCGAGTTCGTGGGCAGCCGTAAAATTACCAGCAAGTTAACAGCCTGGGTTCAGGGCGACTATGGCCGCGAAGATAAAAATCCTGTTCTGCCAGTTCCAACTAAAGATGCCGAATGGTGGGCGGGCGGCGCGTGGTTATCTTATGATTTTTGCGACAAGGTTGGACTTGCTTTGCGGGGCGATTACCTGAATGACAAAGAAGGCGCCAGAACTTCCGGCTCGCCTTTCACTTCGCCGATCGCCGCAAATACCGGGATGGAATTATCCAGCTTTACTCTGACTTTAAATTGGAAACCGTATAAAGGTTTGCAAGTCCGCCCGGAAATGCGTTGGGATACCGACTGGGGAAGTGTTGCGGGAGGTGCTTTCAATGCGCGCCGAAATCAATTCACCGCTGGCCTCGGAATTGCCTACTTGTTTTAGGTATCTGTAATTTTTGGAGGCGGGTGAAGTTTTCCGAAGGCGGACATGGGTCTCCCGAAGTCCGCGACGGGGGCGAAAGTTGAAAATTTATTTCCTTCGCGAGACATTTTCGGTTTTCGTGTTTTCGGACTTATGAAGACTTCGATCCTCCTATTTATTGGCGCAGGATTTTCTCTAGCTCTTTCACTGTTCATGCTCAGTCCGATCCCGGCAAAATTTTTACCGCCCTTCTCCTATCGCGCAATTTGCCGATTGAATGTCCCGCCATTTTCTGCCGAGGTTTTGCAGACGGCGTTCCGAGATTCTTTAGTAGGTTCAAATTCATCAATTCACTTAATGATACCTACTCAGGACCCGAACTTAGTTGAAGTAGTTGCAGATTCTCCGACGGCCAACGAAGCAGCGACAAATGCGAACGGAACTGCCCACAACCTGGTTGAACAGATGCAGAAATCCGATCTGAGAGCCGAGATTATTGATACTGCCACACCGCCGCTTCGACCTTATTCGCCGAACATTTACAAGTTCAATGCGATGAGAGGGATTTCGGTTTTATTTTCCGGGCTTGCCGGTGTTTGGTTGGCTGGCACAGGGATTAATTCCATTAAAAAAACAGAGCCTCAATTTGATGAGTTGCGTTAGCGCGAGCGAAAAGTTCTTCTGTAGAATTCTTCTTTTTTCAGCAGTTCGGAAAAAACAACAGCGCTTTCAAAATCGAACGCGCTTGACCCAAAAAAAGTTTGTGGCCTACTGATGCGGCGCTATGAATGAAAATATTTCATCGCCGGAAATTGTTTCTTTACCGAAGGAAAACAAACCATTTGCCGGCCGGATTTTGCGGGATCGTTCGCCGGAAAATCTGGAGTTCCCGTTCTCATCGCTCGACAGCGCGATTACTCCAATTGAACAATTTTTTGTCCGGAGCCATTTTTCCGTTCCGTCACTGGAGACCTCTATTTACCGGCTGAAAATTGAAGGCCACGTCGAAAAGCCATGCGAAATTTCTTATGATGAATTGCGGCAAATGCCGTCGCGCACTGTGCAGATGACACTGGAATGCGCGGGAAACAGCCGCATTTTTCTCAATCCAAAAGTAAGCGGATTGCAATGGGAATTGGGCGCGGTCAGCAATGCCGAATGGACTGGTGTTCCGATTTCGGAAGTATTGCAGCGCGCCGGAATAAAATCAGGCGCGCTGGAGATTATTTTGGAAGGAGCCGATTGCGGTGAGATAAAAAAAGAACCGGCCTCTCCTGGGAAAATCAGTTACGCGCGCAGCATTCCGCTGAGCAAAGCGATGGAGAAGGAAGTCATTCTCGCTTATCAAATGAATGGCCAGCCCTTGCCGCCTGCGCACGGATTTCCCGTTCGCGCTATTGTCCCTGGCTGGTACGGAATGGCTTCGGTGAAATGGATGACGCGCATCGTCGTGAGTGATCAGCCTTTTCGCGGTTATTGGCAAACGCTCGATTATACTTTTTGGGAAAGCCGCGATGGTGTGCCGATTCAATTATTGCCCGTGGCGGAAATCGAAGTGAAAGCGGAAATTGCGCGTCCGGCGTTGTATGAAATTTTGCCGATTAATTCTGTTTATCGAATGCACGGCGCGGCTTGGACGGGCGAATCAGAAATCGCCCAGGTGGAAGTCAGCGTGGACAATGGAAAAACCTGGAGCGCAGCGCAATTGCTCGGCAGTTCGATTAAATATGCGTGGCGTTTGTGGGAATATCATTGGCGCACGCCGTCCGAACCCGGCCGCTGCACCATCATGGCGCGAGCCACCGATGCGCGCGGTCGCACTCAACCGATGGAACGAGACGCGCATCGCGGCGCTTACATTATCACGCATGTTCAACCGATTCAGATAGAAATCCGGAAAATGCAAACTTCGGAAAACGAGGGTTATAATATTTAGGCTTAAACCGAAATAATTTTTCCTGCATTTTTTGACTAAGTCCTTCGCGATAGCGCGAGACCAATTTGTTCTGGGGCAAGTTGCGCTCCACGGAGTCGCGTCCTACAAAATTTTGTAAACTGGTCGTGGACAAAGATATATTTCTGCAGGATAGTTTCTCATTCTGAAATGAAATTCATTCCGAAATTTTTTTATTTTTCGTTCTTCGCCTTTTTTGCAGGGATCATTTTGAATGCATCGGCTCAAACACGTATTGAAGATATTTTTGGGCGGTCTTTGACTCAACGCGGAATCACGCTCGTAGATTGGGACGGATACATGGCCAACCCGCTGATTAGGTTTTACGTTCTTCCGCCTGCCAATGCCGTTCTTTCCGGTTCGGCGAAACTCACTGCGAATGGCGGGCGTCTTTATTTTGATAATCCCAGCACAGTCAGCACGAACGGGCCGAGTAAAACCCTAACTCTTACCAATGCAAATAGTCGTGTTGCAGTAGGCTTATCTATTTTTCCGGATCGCGACGGATTGGATGAAGATTATACTCTGACGATTGTTTTCACGGGAGCAAACAATGCCAAACAAACAAACACGATTCCAATTCATGTGCGGGATTTGGATCTTCAGCGCACAAATGAGTTTGTAGTGACTGAAAATTTCCAGCGGGACATCACTGGTTTTTTTAATAACCCTGCCGCTCGCGCAGTGGTGAAGTTGGCAGCCGATGACTGGTCGTATTTTTTTACCAGTATGAATCTTGACCCAGTCTTGGTTGGAACCGAGACGACTTATATCTGGTCCAATAATTTCAGCGGCGGTTATTACTTCAAGAATACAAACAGCTATACCGGCTATTTACTTTATCCTTATGGAATAACCAACAGCAACCACTCGTCCAGCGCCGAAGGGAGTTACAGTGGTCCGGTGCAAAAAAGTGGAGGCGTTCCGCTTACAATCAAACGCTCAGGCGGTTTTGAAGCGGAGACTAATGGCAATTACAATACGTTAGGCTGGCTGTATCTCACTAATGATAATGAGTGGCTCATAACAGGAAGTTATCGAGATGAAACAAATGATTTTTATTCGATTACCCATCATGAGACTGGCCATGCTCTAATTTTCAACGAAGCGCATCTCGGTTTTAACTCTGCTTTCACGATAGGTGGTTTTACCAACGCGCTTGTAACCAATTATTATGGAGGAATAGTTCCCATTGATTCTTCCGATCATCTTGGTGGCGTAATTGATCCTGAAAGCGGACAGGGTGCATTCGGCAACGAATACTCCGGTAGTATCCCACGCAGAAGGTGGCTGATCACAAAACTCGATTTGCTCTGTGCGCAACAGGTGGGATACACATTGCACTCAAATTCCATATTCACTCCGCTCGCTTTTCCGAGCAATGCTTTGCCTGCCGCCGCGATGACCATTCCATTTAATTATTCATTTACGGCGACGGGCGGGATTCCGTTTTATAACTGGGAAATTATGGCAGGTTCTTTGCCACCAGGAATTTCGCTTGATTCGTTCACCGGCCTTTTGTCAGGAATGCCTGCCACCAACGGTGTTTTTAATTTTTCCGTGCGTCTTCGCGACTATCATGAGACTGCGATAGGAGCATCGCAAAGTTTTACCTTGAATGTTGCTCCACCGCCGCGACCACAACTTACTTTGTCGATAGTCGGGCAAGGCGAGAGTTCCAATGCTCGGCTTCTGCTCTATGGCACTACGGGTCAACGACAGGTC
>JALYXC010000159.1 GCA_030947315.1 Verrucomicrobiota bacterium
GTTCGCAGTAATTCCTCAAAACTGCCTTGCTCAATAATTTTTCCTTGCGATAAAACAATAATTTCATCGGTATTGGCCAGCGTGGAAAGGCGGTGAGCGACGCAAATAACGGTGCGATTTTCAGAAAGCCGATTGATCGCCACCTGCACTTCAGCTTCTGATTGAGAATCGAGCGAGGCCGTCGCTTCATCCAAAACCAGAATGGGCGCATTCCGAATAAAAGCGCGAGCAATAGCCAGACGTTGACGCTGGCCGCCTGACAAAGTAACGCCGCGTTCGCCGACGCGCGTTTCATAGCCGCGAGGCAAATGCATAATAAATTCGTGCGCATGAGCCGCTCGGGCGGCCGCTTCGATTTCCGGCGCAGTCGCATCGAGTTTACCGCAGGCAATATTTTCGGCGACGCTTTGATCGAAAATAATTACCTCCTGACTGACCAGCGCCATTTGTTGGCGTAGATCAAAAACAGAAAGTTCCCGTAAATCTTTGCCATCAATTTTAATCGCGCCGTGAGTCGGATCGTAAAATCTAAAAATCAAATTTACCAAAGTGCTTTTGCCGGAGCCGCTTTCTCCTGCCAGTCCCAGTTTCGTTCCATGCGGAATTTTGATGCTGATATTTTTCAGAACAGTTTTGGCGCCGTAGGAAAAGCTGACATTCTCGAAGGAAAGCTGTCGCGTAAAATGAGCGAAATGTTCGGCTTGCGGATTTTCTTTGACGGACTGTTGTTCGCGAAAAATGTGGATCAAACGGCCCGCGCCCACACTGGCTTGCTGAAAATAAACATGCAGGCCACCCAGTTTTTTAATGGGCGTATAAAGCATGATAATGCCCGTCAAAAATCCCACCAGTTTCGGCACGGTTTGATGCGATTTAAAAATAAAAATAATAATAATCCCCAAACCGAGCATGGAAATGACTTCAATGATCGGGTTTACCAGTTCCTTTGCTTGCACAGTTTTCATGCCGATATGAACCAGTTGATCGTAAATTTTACGAAAACGATTTACCTGCCGGTCTTCCAGGCAAAATGCTTTGACAATCCGAATGCTGGAAAAAACTTCCACCAATAAACTATCCTGCGTCATTCCGGCGGTGAGGCTTGAGGTGACGGCTTTGCGCGCTTTTTTGCCGAGCACACGAATCGGAATCACCGTCAGCGGAACGAAAATCATGGCGAGCAAAGTTAGTTTCCAATCCACCCAGAGAAGGCCCGTAATAATTCCAATAATCGTGACCGGCTCTTTAATCAAATCGGAAAAGCCCAGACTTAAACAACGATAAAGCGCATTGGTATCGCCATTGACCCGCGCCAGTATTTCGCCAATGGTTGACCGATTAAAAAAATCGAGCGACAAACTGTTGAGCTTAATTAATAAATCCAAACGCAAATCCTTGACGACTCTTTCACTGACCCAGCTCATGCAGTAACTGCTCAAATAGCCGATGGAACCGCGCAGGCCGATTAAAATTGGTAAAAATAAAAGGCCGCCTAAAATTTGTTGGAAATCAAGGTCTCGCCCGGCCTTCGGAAGCCACGGATCAATCGCGTTGTTGAAATTTTTGCTAAATTGTTTGGCCGCAATTGAAACCGGATTTTTCTTTTTGGGCGATTCTTTTGTTTTATTTGCGACAATAAGCTTTTCATTTTTTTGATTGGCGCCAGCCGAAACAGTTTGAACCGGCCTGTCCGGATCTAATCTTTCAAATAAAGTTTTCGTGGCCCACAGAAAAGAGGCATTGCTCAAACCAAAAAGAATTCCCAGCAAAATGCCCGAGAACAAACGCGCACGATAACGGCGCAAATAAGGCCAGCCGAACCGGAAAATTTCTTTCAGCTCTTTCAATGAGCCGTCAGCTTAAAGTTTAAAATTTAAAGTTCAAAGTTGTTTTCAAAAAAAAACCGCGAACCGGGGCAGGTCCGCCGCTGATTTTTGAGAAAAGTTTTCTGAATCCTTAATAGTGATTTTGCGCGGCTTAACTTTTCCGTTCTGAACCGTGATAATTACTCAAAATGTCGCTCCACCAAAAAGGCGACGAGGAATTTTTTTGGATGTTTCAATCAAGGATTTTTGGGCGCGCCTGGGTCTTCGCGCAAGGTTTGGATATAGCGTTTTAACAAATCAAACTGCGCGGATTTCAATTTTGATTTCCGCCGCATTTTTTCCATCCACAAATTCCAATCGGCTTCTTCATATTTTTTCGGGTCATAAAGCTCATGACATTTCGCGCATTTCACCACGTATACTT
>JALYXC010000170.1 GCA_030947315.1 Verrucomicrobiota bacterium
GGTCGTGGTAGGCGGCGGACCGACGGGCGTGGAATTGGCCGGTGCTTTTGCCGAATTGCGCCGTTATGTTTTGACCAAAGATTTTGATCATATTGATCCGACCAAAGCCCGCGTGATTTTAATTGAAGGCAGTCCGCGCGTTCTTTCCAATCTTACGGAAACTCTTTCTGCCAGCGCGCGCAAACAATTGGAAAAATTAGGCGTGGAAATTCGCGTCAACACTCGGGTTAAAAATATTTTCTACAAACGTGTCGAGATGGAAAATGGCGAAACGATTTTTGCGGAAAATATTGTTTGGGCCGCCGGCGTGGCGGCGTCGCCTCTGACCAAAAAACTCGGCGTCGAGCTGGACAAAGCCGGACGCGTAAAAGTCAGTCCCGATTTGAGTTTGCCCGGCCATCCGGAAGTGTTTGCCATGGGCGACATGGCGCTCGTTCTGGAAGAAGATGGGAAACCAGTGCCGGGCGTTTCCCCTGCAGCGATGCAAATGGCCCGGCATATCAGCCTGATTATTCATGATGAATTGACTTTTCCGGCGAATGCTTTTCGTCGGCCTTTTAAATATTGGGATAAAGGCACGATGGCGACGATTGGCCGTTCGGCGGCAGTGGCGAAAATTAAGAGTTTTGAATTCTCCGGTTTTTTTGCGTGGCTGGCGTGGCTCCTGGTGCATTTAGTTTTTCTGGTCGGTTTTCACAATAAAATCGCCGTGCTTTTTTCGTGGGCTTATTCTTATTTCACTTACAAACGCGGCGCGCGAATCATCACTGGTTTATCGGATGACAATGCCGTGAAAAATCTGGGCGATATAGTTTGATTTTTTTTGCTTTGTCTTTACGAACTTTTGAAATGCAGCTAATTTTTTAAATATGGAAACTGCCCTTTCAAAGCTGCGAATGAATAAATCCGTTTTTTCTGTTGGTGCTCTGCACGAGCCTGCGCGCGAAAAATTTTATTGGCTTTCCAAAACTCCTGCGGAAAGGCTCGAAGCGCTCGAAACCATTCGCCAAATCATTTATGGCTATGATCCGGCTTCCACCCGACTTCAAAGAATTTTTGCAGTTGCTGAACGCGAGCAAAGTTAAATATCTGCTCATTGGAGGTTACGCCGTGGGTTATTACGGCTATCCGCGAGCCACGGGCGACATGGATATTTGGATCGCTGCCAAAAAGGCCAATGCCGAAAAACTGGTGACTGTTCTTAGAGAATTCGGTTTTTGTGTTCCTGAACTTTCTGCTGAGCTTTTTCTGCAACCAGATCGAATTATTCGCCTGGGTATCCCGCCGATTCGAATCGAAATTCATACAGGTATTTCGGGAGTCAGTTTTAACGAATGTTACTCTCAATGTGTCCTGGACAAAATTGATGCTATCGAAATTCGCGTCATAAATTTGAGTGATCTGAAAATAAATAAAAAAGCGAGCGGACGACTGAAAGATTTAAACGATTTGGAAAATTTACCCGAATAACTGTGAATAAATTCTTTCAACCCGGCGAACAACGCGCCGAAAAAGTTGCCGATTTATTCACTGCAATTGCGCCCCATTACGATCTCATCAATGATCTGCAAAGTATCGGGTTGCATCGTTATTGGAAACGAAAGCTGCTCAATCTGGCCAAGGTAAAATGCGGCGAACACGCTTTGGATCTATGTTGCGGCACGGGTGATATTTCGTTCGCCCTGGCAAAACGCGGCGCGGAAGTTGTCGGCTTGGATTTTAACGAAGCGATGCTTAAAATCGCTGAACTCAAAATTCAAAATTCAAAATTCAAAACTGTTCCAAAGTTTCTTCAAGCTGATGCCCAACAAATCCCTTTTCCCGATGCGCATTTTGACATCGTGACCATTAGTTACGGATTGCGCAATTTGACGAGTTGGGAACGCGGTTTGGAAGAAATGAAGCGCGTGGTTAAACCGGGAGGACGGTTGCTCGCGCTCGATTTTGGCAAACCGGAAAATGCGCTCTGGCGAAGACTTTATTTTTTTTATTTGAAAAACTTTGAACCGCTTTTTGGAAAATTATTTTGCGGCGATTCAGAAACCTACGCCTACCCTTTCGAATCGCTGAAAAATTATCCCGCGCAAAAGGGTGTGGCTGAAAAGATGCGCGCCCTGAACTGTTCCTCTGTCCGCATCGTGAATTTATTGGGCGGAATGATGAGCATCAATTACGCGGAGAAAAATAAACGTCGGTAAAAAAGGACTCGCGCTCATTTTGTTTTTTCCTCAGTTTGTCGGTGAAATTTGTTGCGAACCAATCCGCTTTGATATGAAAGCCAAAATTATTATCACCCCAAAAAAAGCGGTGCTCGATCCGCAAGGAAAAACCGTGCAAAACGCGCTCGAACACATGGGCTTCGAAGTCGGCGCGGTGCATGTCGGGAAATATCTGGAGATCGAATTACCCGAGGGCGACGCGGAAATCTGGCGCCAACAAATTGACGACGCTTGCCACAAAATTTTAAGCAATCCGGTGATTGAGGATTACAAATTTGAAATTGAATGAAGGATTTAAACCGCAGAGGCGCAGAGATGCGAAGTTTAAAAATGAATTTTAAAGCATCTTCTCCGCGCCTCCGCGTCTCCGCGGTGAAATAAAATATGAATTTTGCTGTTCTCCAATTTCCCGGTTCCAATTGCGATCAAGACATTGTTCACGTCCTGAAAAATGTGCTGGGCCATTCGGCGCAACTGGTCTGGCACAAAGAAAATTCTCTCGGCGAGGCTGACGCGGTTTTTATTCCGGGCGGTTTCAGTTACGGCGATTATTTGCGCACCGGCGCAATTGCTCGTTTCAGTCCGATTATGCAAGCCGTGCAAAATTTCGCCGCAAACGGTGGACACGTTCTCGGCATTTGCAACGGATTTCAAATTCTCTGCGAAGCGGGACTGGTCCCTGGCGCATTGATCCGAAATCGCTCGCTGCAATTCCGTTGCGAAAATATTTTCCTGAAAACTGCGACAACCGATTCGTCGTTCACCAACAAAATTCCTGCGGAGAAAATTTTGCGCATTCCTATTGCGCACGGCGAAGGCTGCTATTTCGCGGATGAAACCACGTTGGAAAATCTGAAGGCAAAAAAACAAATCCTCTGGCAATACGTGAACGAAAAAGGCGAACCAACCGAACAATCGAATCCCAACGGCTCGGTCTTGAACATCGCGGGAATTTGCAACGAAGCCCGCAACGTCGCTGGCCTGATGCCGCATCCCGAACGGGCGAGTGAATCGCTGCTCGGTGGCGAGGATGGCCGATTAATTTTTGAGAGCCTCATCAATTCTTTGACCGCGAAGACTATTTCCAAAGCTGCTTAATTTAATGAGCGATCCCGCGATTACACCCGAACTCGTCAAGAAACACAACCTCACTCCAGAGGAATTCGAGAAGGCGAAAGAAATTCTTGGGCGCGAACCGAATTATACTGAGCTGGGAATTTTCTCTGTGATGTGGAGCGAGCATTGTTCTTACAAAAATACCAAGCCGTTGCTGAAAACTTTTCCGACGATGTCCGCGAAAATTCTCGTCGGCGCGGGCGAGGAAAATGCGGGGATTATCGACATCGGCGACGGACTTTGCATCGCGTTCAAAATCGAGTCGCACAATCATCCGAGCGCGGTTGAGCCGTTTCAAGGTGCGGCGACGGGTGTCGGTGGAATTGTGCGCGATATTTTTACGATGGGCGCGCGTCCGGTTTGTGCGGTGAATTCGTTGCGCTTCGGGCCAATCACCGAAAATCTCCCACCTCACCCCGACCCTCTCCCCCCTCCCGGCGGAGAGGGAGAAACAAAGGGCGCGAATGGAAAAAATGTTGCGACGCCGACAATGGCGTCCGCCACCGACCTCCCTCTCCTCGGGGGAGAGGGTCGGGGTGAGGGCGAGCAAAATCCTGTCGCCAAAGGCGCAAATTCAGAAATCGTAAATCGCAAATCGCAAATCGCAAACAATCGCCGTCTCTTCGCGGGCGTTGTCAGCGGCATCGCGCATTACGGAAATTGTTTCGGCATTCCGACCATCGCGGGCGAAGTTTATTTCGACAAATCCTACGAGGGAAATCCGCTAGTCAACGCATTTTGCCTCGGCGTTTTGCGCCACGAACAAATTGCACGCGGCGCGGCCAAAGGAATTGGCAACCCAGTTTTTTATGTCGGTCCGGCGACGGGGCGCGATGGTTTGGCGGGCGCGGCGTTTGCCTCGCAGGATTTGACCGACGAATCGGCACAAGGCCAGCGCGGCGCGGTGCAGGTGGGCGATCCGTTCATGGAGAAACTCGTTTGCGAAGCGTGCCTCGAATTGCTCGCGACTGATTGCGTCGCCGGAATTCAAGACATGGGCGCGGCGGGTTTGACTTGTTCTACCTGCGAAACCGCTGCGCGCGCTGGTACTGGAATTGAAATCGAGTTGAGCAAAGTTCCGCAACGAGCACCGAACATGACGCCGTATGAAATCATGTTGAGCGAATCGCAGGAACGGATGCTCATCATCGTCAAAAAAGGTCGCGAAGCGGAAGTGCAACGCATCTTCGACAAATGGGATTTGCCATGGGCGGAAATTGGTTTTGTGACCGACACAGGAAATATGGTCGTCAGAAATCACGGCGAAATTGTCGTGAATATTCCTGCGAAAAAAATCGCGGATGACTCGCCGGTTTACCAACGCGAGTCGCGCGAGCCGGAATATTTGAAAGCGGTTCGCGAATTTACTTTAGAGAAAATTGCCGACAGCCAATCGCCCATTGCCGATTTGAAAACATTGCTCGCCTCGCCCAGCATTGCTTCCAAAAACTGGGTTTATCGCCAATACGATCACATGGTACGCGATGGCTCGGTGATTTGTCCTGGATCAGATGCAGCCGTGATTCGTATCAAGGAAGATTCTTTGCCAGTTCTTTCGCCTGAATTGAAAGCCAAAGTTTCCGAATTCAAAGGTGAGAAATACATCGCGATGACAGTCGATTGCAACGCGACTTACGTTTATCTCGATCCCTACGAAGGCGCGAAAATCGTTGTCGCAGAAGCGGCGCGAAATCTGGCCTGCTCCGGCGCGTCTCCACTCGGGTCAACCGATAATTTAAATTTTGGCAATCCGCGCAATCCGGAAATTTTTTGGCAAATCAAAGAATCGGTGCGTGGTTTGGCCGAAGCGTGCCGTGCGTTCAATGCACCAGTCACCGGTGGCAACGTCAGTCTCTATAACCAAAATCCAAATGGGCCCATTAATCCGACACCGACCGTTGCGATGGTCGGCTTGATCGAAAAACCGGAACACATCACGACGCAATGGTTCAAAGACGAAGGCGACGTGATTATTTTGCTCGGTGACATTTTGGATGCGAACGATCCGCTGCAAGGTTTGGGTGGCTCGGCCTATTTACAAAATATTCACGGACAAAAAACCGGCACGCCGCCGCGTTGCGATTTGGAAATGGAAAAAAATCTTCACACCACGCTGCTCGGTTTTATTTATTCCGGCCTGGTGAAAAGCGCGCACGATTGCAGCGAAGGCGGAGTGGCCGCGGCGTTGGCAGAGAGTTGCATTTCTCAACAAATCGCCCGCGAAACTCCGCGTTTAATCGGCGCTCAAATAGATTTATCCGCTTTTAATGAAACTCGTTTAGGCGCCTTGCTCTTCGGTGAAACGCAAAGCCGCATTATTATTTCTGTCGCCGCGGTGGATGCGGTGAAAGTTTTGGAGCGCGCAAAAATAATGGGCGTTTCCGCCGCAAAACTTGGCGTGGTCGGGGGCGATGATTTAAAAATCAAAACGCGCTCGGGGGAATTTTCCTGGTTGCTCACGGAACTTCATGACGTTTGGTGGAATTCCATTGCCCGCGCGATGCAATAAATTTTAGTCTCACAAATAAATAAGTTCTCCTCACGGCGTTTTTCGGGAATTGGACTGAATTACTAAATCTTTCTCCGCTAACCCAACCTGATACGGGGTAATCGTTCACTAAAAAATAGGGGTTTTTGCTGATTGTTGTCTTTGGATTCAAAACTAGTTTAAGGCTTAACAAATAAAAAATTATGAAACCAAGCACAAAAGATCAGGTCAAGGGCGAAGCCCGCGAAATCAAAGGAAAAGTCAAAGAAACCACCGGCCGCGTTCTCAATAATAAAAAAATGGAGAGCGAAGGCACTGCCGAAAAGGTCGGTGGCAAGGTTCAGAAAAAAGTCGGCCAGGTTGAAAAAGTTTTCAATCAATAGCCGTCATAATTCTTTTTCGCTCGATTCGCAAAACGGTTGGGCGAAAAAGAACCTTTCTTCTTCCATCCGAAATTTTTTGGCCGGTTATTTATTTTCGAAGAACCCCGCCGTTTAAAATTCAAATTTTTGCGGGCGCGGCTTCAAGTTTAAGTCGGATTTTTTGAAAAACTTCTTCCGGAGAAATGGCCGCCATGCAAGATTGGGCGCTGTAGCACTCCGTCGCATGAACATTACAAGTGCATCGCGTCCCGCGCACGGTTTGTTCTTCCTGATCCAATGGCGACCATTGCACAAACGAAGATGGACCAAACAAGGCGACGGTCGGAACTCCGAGACCGAGCGCAAAATGCATCGGGCCCGTGTCGCCCGTGACGAAAATCTGCGCACGTTGCAAAACTGCCAGATAAGCGCCCAGATCTGAAACCACCGGGAGGATGGGCGCATTGGGAATAATTTTTTTTGCGGTCTGCAAAAGTTGTTGTTCGCGATCGGACGGTCCCGCCGAAAAAATCATTTGGTTTCCTGTTTCAGAAACCATTTTGTAAAGTGCCGCCCAATGACTCACGGGCCATTCTTTTTTTTGTTGGCTTGTCGAAATGTGCGCCAGGATTTCGTGATGGGGCAGCCGGTTTTTCGCGAAGTCGTCCCAGAAAGGATTAGCGCGTAATTCGAGTTTCAACGAACGGGGTGGCGGAATTTTCCACGCGGATAAAATGTGCAGGTCTCTTTTGATTTCATGCCAGGTGCCCGGCGCTTCCACCATCGTTTGGTTGTAACAATACCGCCGTCCAAAAAATCCTTTGGGCGAAAGCGGCGCCAGCCGAAGACGCGCGCCGCAAAGCCAACTCAGAATCGCGCCGCGATCATTGCCGACAAAATCAACAGAGCGATCAAAATGCAAAGCGCGCAATTTTAAAATCACCGGCCATGATTTTCGCAGCATTGCCTTATCGCGCATGCGCGGAAGGCCCCAGACCTTTTTGATCCACGGAATTTGATCGAGCAAAGGAATCGCTTCCTGGACGGTCAACACGTGCAATTCACAATCAGGATAATGCTCCTTCAAGGCGCGCAGGGCCGGCACCGCGATGACAAGATCGCCCAGATATTTGAAGCTGATAATTAAAATTCTTTTCGGCGCGGGCATGTTGCCTTTATTTTTTCTTCACCCAAATCCAGCGTCGAAACTGGAAAAATTCGCGACGCCGTCCGACCGGATTTATTTTAGCCGCCAGGATTTTCTCAAAGTGCGCCAGGACGCGGTCGGAATCAAAAAATTCATTGGGCTGATTGTGATAAAAAAAAGGCTGGCGCAAGTAATGGCGATAAAGTTCTTCATCGCGATCAATCTCGATGATTTTTTCGATCAATTTTTCCTCGCTGGCAAAATCCGCATAATTCAGAAAACTTTTCGGATTAAATTCCGCGGCGATTTGCGAATTGCCCCAATAAATCGGCAGACAACGAGCGCGCATGGCGTCGGTGATTTTTTCGGTGGTGTATCCCTTCACGGCACGATTTTCAAAAGCGATATTAAATTTGTAAGGCGCCAAAAAAGAAAGTTTGCCTAAAACTCCCCCGCCAATGGGGCCGCCGATATTATTCAAAGCACACCCGCCGGAATCAACTTTTTTATAGCGGCTCAGGCGCTGAAAAAAATCAATTCTTTTACGAGTGGATTTGCGGTTATTCGTCACTATAAAAGCGCAGAATTTTGTTTTCGCGGCTGGCAATTGTTCCAGTTCCTCCGAAGATTTTATCAAGGCTTGCGCGCTGGAATAAAAAACATAAAGAGGCAGCCGCAAATGACGCGGGTCTTGCAGCGGACGACAGGTGAATGCAAAATCGCATTCTCGAAAATTGGGCCCGGACGATTCGCCGGAAAAAAAAATTCGCGGGCAGGTGTAGAGACGATAACGATGTCCAAAGTTCGAATAAATCAGAGCGTCCGGTTGCTCGGAAATTTCCACTTTATATTGGCGATTTAAAATATCTGTAAAATAATTTTTGTCCTTGCGGAACCCGGGATAAAAATCACAGAAATCAAGACGAAGAGTGTTCATTTTATTTCTTCACGGACGCCATTTGTTTAAAATTTTTTGATAAACCAGCGCGCGCCATTTTTGTCCGCCGAGCCAATCTGGAGAAATCATTCCCAAATACCAGAAAAGCCATTTGCTCCGCGCCGGGCAGTGTCGCCACGCTTTTAAAACAGCGCGCGAAATTTTTCCTGGAGCAGTCTGAATAAACGGCGCGGCTGCGGCCATTTCCAACTGGCCGCGAGCGATCTGCAGCGATTTGCGATAAGCGCGATTTTGCGCTTTTCGGAGCAGCGCTTTTTCCAACACGCGCACATTGGCGCGGGCCATGCGAATGTCATTCTTGCTCACGTTGCCGGGCCACACGCGATAACGCATGAGTGGTTCAAAAATGCCATCGGCGCGCCAGCCATTTTCAGAAAGGCGCAGCCAAAAATCCCAGTCCTCGGCATAGGAAAATTCCGGATCGAAATGGCCGGCGCGCAGGATTAATTCACGTGTGACCATCACGGAAGAAATGCCGAACAAACAAAAAAAACTCAATTTTCGATCGAGATTTCTGAGCGGCATTTTTTCCGGTCGGGCGTAACGCAAGCCCAAATGTTTTTCGCCGTCCCAAATAAAATAATTTGTAAAAATAAAATTGGTCGCGGGATTTTTTTGGAATCTTTCCACCTGACGGGATAATTTTTCCGGCAACCAAACGTCGTCCGCATCCAAAAACGCGATAAAATTTCCGCGCGCTTTTTCCAGCGCCGCATTGCGCGCGGCTGAAACTCCCGCGTTGGGCTGTGGCAAAATAATGAATCGCGCATCGGCCTCCGCAAATTTTTTGGCTCGCGCCGCGGTGTCATCGGTCGAGCCGTCATCCACAATAATCGCTTCAAAATCCGAGCAGGTTTGCGCGCGCGCCGATTCCAGGCTTTGCGCAATGACCGCGCCCGCATTGAACGCGGGGATGATGATAGAAATGAGCGGCGCCGGTTTCATTTCCCAATTTTTAAGAGACGCTCAAAGAAATCCCGACAGCGAATGCGCTTTGAAACGTAGCGGTGATAAACCAGTTTTAATTCCGGCTTGAATTTTTTCCAGTCCTGATCGCCTCCTTTGGCCTCGGCATGAAAACGATAATAAGCCGCGGGAACATTCAAATGATAAAAGCGATTTTTTTGGGCCAAGCGCATCCACAAATCATAATCCATCGCGTAATGAAGCGATTCATCCAGCAGGCCAAATTCCGCGAGCAGTTTGCGCCGGAAAAAAATCGCGGGTTGCGTCGGAATATTGTTGCCGAACCAATAACGTTTTAGCTCGGTAAAGCCTCGTTCGGAATTCACTTTCAGATCGAATGTTTTTCCGCGGGCATCCACCCAGTAACAATTGCCCATCACGATATTTTTTTCAGGATTGGCCGTAAAGAATTCGGCGATCGCCTGGAAAATTTGCGGCGCATACCAATCATCAGAATTGATCCAGGCGATGATTTCGCCGGTGGCCATTTTAAATGCTTTGTTGAGCGCATGAGATTGGCCGCGATCCGGTTCGGAAAACCATTTTAAATGCGGATAACGCCGCAAAATTTCGACCGTTCCATCGGCGGAAGCGCCGTCCATTACGATATGTTCAAAGCGCGGATAATTCTGATTTAAAACGCTCTGAATGGTTTGTTCAATAAACGGCGCTTGATTTTTGGAAGGCGTGACCACCGAAATGAAAGGCGCCGATTCCGACATTTTATTTTCCGGGTTGCAATAATTGCCAACTAAATCCAGCCGTTCGCGCGGCCTGAAATAAAAAGTGAATCGCTCGGGAGCGGCGTCCGAATAAAAAAGTAATCAGCGCAGCTAGCAGAGAAAATAAAATTTGCAGCGGACCGATCAGCAGACGTTTTATCCGAAAAAAAATGCGCGAAAAATTGCTCAGGATCGAGTTGAACCGAAGAATAGCGCTGGAACTTCCGCCTTCAAATTTAGTCCGGCATAAAACGGAAAAAGTCATTCGCTCACGAGAAATGAAATGATTGATGGCCGCGCCCGGCAGCCACCACGCTTCAAAACCCGCGTCGTGCAAACGAATATTTAAATCGGTTTCCTCATGTGCGCCCAGGC
>JALYXC010000187.1 GCA_030947315.1 Verrucomicrobiota bacterium
GTTCCGGGCGGTTTAACGACATTGGGCACCGATGGTTTTGGCCGCAGCGATACGCGAGAAAATCTTCGGCGCTATTTTGAAGTGGATGCCGAATGCACCGTCGTCGCCACGCTGTATGCGCTGGCCAAAAAGAAAATAATTGAAATGAAAATCGTCGAGCAGGCCATCAAAGATTTGGACATCGACCCGGAAAAAATTTTTCCACAAATTGCGTCGGTGTAGCGATTGGCCTCCATTGCACCGAGAAAAACGGGACAGAGAGGAGGAAATTCAAATGTGCTCGTGAAGAAGTTGGGCAAAACATTTCCAATAGGTCCAACGCCAAAACCAGCCGTTGCTGATTTACGAATTATTCAGTAGTTTAATTTTGTGAAACATCAGTTTACAGCGATTATCCAAAACGGAGAAAAATTTCTAGTGGCAACATGCCCGGAAGTTCCGGAAGCGCACGGTCAGGGAACAACGCGCGATCAATGTCTGCGCGATTTGGCGGATTCAATTCAAAGTGTGTTGGATTATCGGCGTGAGGAAGGACTCGCAAATTTAAAATCAGACGCCGAGCAAACGGTAGTTGAAGTTTTATGAAGCGGCGCGAGTTGCTGCGTCACTTGGAGGCTCACGGTTGTTTTTGTGCGCGCGATACCGGCCCGCATTCAATCTGGAAAAACTCGAAAACAAATCAAATTCAGCCTGTGCCGCGCCATGTTGAAATAGATTCGTTTCTCGCTCGCAGAATCTGTCGTAAGCTCTCGATTCCTGATCCTCAATCGCGATGACGGTCTCGATGAATACTTTGACGAGAAATTATTTTCAAGCCTGCGCGCAGCAAGGCATTGTTCCGACGCGGTTTGTTCTCGTGATAAAAATCGCGCATCAAATTGTTTTGCTTTTTGAAAAATCCTCCGCGTCTCCGCGTCTCCGCGGTAAAAATAATAATTACAGATTAGCAAAAAAATATCGCTGCTCCACTTCGCGTTTTGGCATTGGCGAGGCGGCCGATTCAAATATGACCCCCCGCGGCTTGCATCGCCTCGCGGAAAAAATCGGCGGCGGCTGGCCGGTCGGCGCGGTTTTCAAAAACCGGAACTTCACTGGCTACACCTGGGATGGACAACCCTACGCCTCAATTACGAATCGCATTTTTTGGCTGGAAGGTTTGGAGCCCGGTTTCAATCGCGGCGGGAAGGTGGATTCGCACGCGCGCTACATTTATATTCACGGAACGGGCGACGAACCCAAGATCGGCCGTCCCGCGTCGCATGGCTGCATTCATCTCGCGGCCAACGATTTGATTCCGCTCTACGATAAATTGCCAGTTGGGACGCAGGTTTGGATTTCGGAAAAATGAATGTCCAATGTCGAACTTATCCAACGGGATTCTCCCAAGGTTTGAATCGAACCGTACCCCGAAGTGATCGCTTTTTATTGATAGCGAGCGTTGTAATTTTTTGTTTTTCACTTTTATTTCCTATTTCACTTTTGCTCCATTGGCGGTATTTGCGCGGGATATTTGGCCTCTGCGCAATTTTAGGCTCGCCCATTTACTTTTTACTCTCACTTTTAGAATTCTTTCGCTACCAAAGAAATTGGCTAACACTGTTCGCCATGATTCTTTCAGCATTCTCTACTTTCATCGCATGGCGCACGGGTTATTTATCTGCAATTGGGCAGATGTCGTTTGAACAAATAATTATGCCATGATGAAGTTTTCGATGAACGACGAATTTCTATTTCCGGGTTTGGGTATTTGCCTTAACTTCTCATCATGACTTTGACGGAACAAATGACGCAATTAGCCCGGCAGGCCAAAGCGGCGTCGCGCGAACTTGCTCAATTGACCACGGTAGAAAAAAATAATTGCCTTTTCGCCATGGCCGAAGCGCTCGAGAAAAGTTCCGACGCCATCAAATCCGCCAACGCTCGCGACATGGAAACCGCGAAAGAAATGGGAATTTCCTCCGCGATGCTCGACCGCCTTAAACTCGACGACAAACGCATTTCATCAATGGCCAAAGGGTTGCGCGAAGTCGCCGCGCTGCCTGATCCAGTGGGGGAAATTCTCGATGAACGCATTCGTCCGAATGGTTTGAAATTGCAAAAAATTTCCACGCCGATTGGTGTCGTTGTGATTATTTATGAATCGCGCCCAAATGTGACAGCGGATGCAGCGAGTCTTTGTTTCAAGTCCGGCAACGCCACGATTTTGCGCGGCGGCAAGGAAGCAATTCATTCCAATAAAATCATCGCGGAAATCATGGTGAACGCCGCAAAAAAGCATCTCGCGAAATTTCCTGAACACGCGATTCAAGTTGTGCCCACCACCGACCGCGACGCCATCAAGGAACTTTTGTCGCTCACGCAATACGTGGATTTGTGCATGCCGCGCGGCGGCGAAAATCTGATTCGCGCCGTGGCCGAATGTTCCAAAGTGCCGGTGATTAAACATTACAAAGGCGTCTGCCACGTGTATGTCGCCGCCGACGCCGACTTGAAAATGGCCGAAGAAATTGTGCTCAACGCGAAAGTGCAACGTCCCGCTGTTTGCAATTCCATGGAAACATTGCTCGTGGATAAAACCGTCGCGGAAAAATTCCTCCCTCGCATCGCCGAAAAACTTTTTGAAAAAAATGTCGAGCTACGCGCGGACGATTCGACTCGCGATATTTTGAATTCAAAATTAAAAACTCAAAACTCAAAATTAAAAGCTGCCTCTAACGCGGATTTTTTCACCGAATATAACGATTATATTTTGAACGTTCGCGTGGTGGATGGCGTGAAAGCCGCGATTGACCACATCAGCCACTACGGCTCCGCGCATTCCGACAGCATCGTGACGCGCGATGAAGCGATGGCGAAACGTTTTCTTGCCGAGGTGGATTCTGCGACGGTTTATTGGAATGCTTCCACGCGTTTCACCGACGGGGGCGAATACGGCATGGGTGCAGAAATCGGCATCAGCACCGACAAAATCGGCGCGCGCGGCCCGATGGGCTTGGATGAGTTGACGACTTACAAATGGCTAGGTTTTGGGAATGGGCAAATCAGAACGTAATTCACGTTGGTTCGGATTAGTTTATACAATTACAATTTCCGCATGAAAACCGTCCAAAATCTTCCAGTCTGTTTAATATTTTTTTTGGTCGCCTCATCCAGTTTATTTGCTTCCGCAGGCGAGGCTGGGCCAAAAGTTGGCGAGAAACCTCCTCAGTTGGCGCTCGGGAAAATTGTGCAAGGGCCAAGCCTTGAAGAATTTGGTTGGGAAAAATTCAAAGGGCAAGTCGTTGTTCTCGAGTTTTGGAACACGCGATGCGGCCCCTGTGTCCGAGCGATTCCGCATTGGAACGAACTCGTAAATCAATTCACTAATAAACCCGTTATTTTTCTTTCCGTGACGGATGACAATCCCGATTCTTTAAAAGATTTTTTGAAAACCAAGCCCATGAAAGGTTGGATGGCAATTGACGGTCCGCTCACCGCCACTCGAACAGCTTTCGACGTCGAAGGCATTCCGCATACGGTGCTAATTGGCAAGGCGGGAAAAATTGCGGCGATTACACATCCGGCACAACTAATGGCAAAACATCTCGATGAACTTTTAGCGGGCAAACCCAGTTCGTTACCGCCGCCAAAAAAAGCGGACGACGATGATGAAGTGATACCAGTCGCCACACCGACGCAAAAGATTTTTCAAATTTCCATCAGCGGCCCGTTTCCGCAGCCAAACGAAGCCTTTAATTCTCGCGGGTGGGATAAATCGCATAACGAGTTCACCGCTAAGAGGGCTTATTTACGGGATGCACTGGCCAGCTATTTCAATTTCGACCAGAAATTTGTAATTTCCGCTTCCGCTTTGCCCAACGATTTGTATGACATTACAGTTTCAGGTCCGACGAATAAATCCAGCGAACTTCAGAAACAATTTACTGCTGCAATTCAAATTTCATTCGGATTAATTGTGCGGACAAACAATCGGGTGCTTGATCTTTATGAAATGACTTTTGCTATGACGAATGCGCCAAACCTGAAACCAGCGAGCAAGGGCGGCGGTGGAGGTGGAGAACCAGGCGGCTTTTTATTGAGAGGTTCACAAATGAAAACAATTGCTGCTTATCTGGCTGAAGCTCTCAACAAACCCGTTCTCGACGAAACCCACTCTACCAATCTTTGGAGCGCGGAAATAAAGTGGGAAATGCGCGCGACTGAGAGCTTGCAATATCGAATCTATAAACAATTAGACCACGAGCTAGCTGAAAAGATTTTGGGAGATACACCACCGGATTTACAAACCCTCCAAACCGTGAGTAAAAAAATTAGCGCCGAAGATTTTCAACTTTTAAAAACGGAATTAGCAAAACCCGAAAAGGAACGTTACCAACCCGATCCCGAAAAAGTGGTCACGGCTGCACGCGAACAATTGGGTCTCCAATTAATTCTTACGAATCGGTTGGTTCCAATTTTAGAAATAACTAAAGTTAAAAAATAATCTCCTTGCAAACGCAAGTGAACCGGCTTGTCAGTTACTGACTTTTCAGCAACATTGCGTTCATGCAGGCCGTAACCCCAAACGATTTTGTCAGCGTGGACGATTATCTTGCCAGAGAAGAAGCCAGCAATATTCGCCACGAATATTTGGGCGGAATTGTCTATGCGATGGCGGGGGAAACGACCGTTCACAATCAAATTTCTCAGAACCTGCTGATCAACATTCGTCAACATCTGCGTGGCGACCCATGCAGAATTTTCATCAGCGACATCCGCGTTAATTTCAAAATCGGCGACGATGAATATTATTATTATCCCGACATCATCGTGACTTGCGACAAGCGCGACACGCACGAGCGGTTTGTCCGGTTTCCAAAACTCATCATTGAAGTTTCCTCGCCCAGCACGGAACGGATTGATCGTCGGGAAAAATTCTTCGCCTACACCAGCATCGGATCGTTGGAAGAATATGTTTTGGTTCCACAAAAAGGTGGCGAGTTCACCGTGTTCCGCCGGGCCAATAATTGGCGGGAGGAAAAAATCTCCAGCGACAATCTCACCTTGGAATCTCTGCAATGGGCGTTGCCTCGCGCGTCCGTTTACGATGGCATTTAGCAATCTTCTTCACCAAAATTAACAGCGCGGTAAACCTGCTTGCCACTGTTACGGGGCAGCGTTAATTTCTTGCCATGAGTGCGGTTGAAATCCTTGCCGAATTACCGAAGTTGACGGACGACGAGCGTTCCGCCATTCGTCGTCGTCTGCGGGAACTGGACGAGCGGGACGAAGCGCAATTTCTCCACGAATCCGCCGACGCGATGTTCAGCGACATGGACAAACAGGAATCCGAAAATGCCCGCCGCAAAGCCCGGTGACATCTGGATCGTGGACTTGGGCATGGTGGCCAAAGTGCGTCCCTGCCTCATTCTCACTACCCAACCACGCGGCGATGACCTCGAAGTTTTCACCGTAGTTGCGCATACGACTTCACTTCGCGGAAATCACTGGGAAGTTCTATTCCAAAACATTTTCTCGATAGCGATGGCGCGTTCGATGTGCAACGCATCGCCACCGTCGCCAGCGTGAAACTGGAACGCAAGCTTGGCGAACTCACAAACGCTGAAATGGACACAATCCTCGACCGGCTGGCCGAGCGCCTCGGTTTGTAATTTTCATGTCACCTCACGAAGCAGCAAAATTCGTTCGAGGTGCGCTACCCGCCAACGGCTTGTTTGCGGAACAAGAGTGGCGCATTTCACCTGCTCCATTTTCGTTGGGCGAAACGCTCGCAAAGGAAATTGAAAAACTCGGTCGCGTCCTTTTGCAGTTCAATCGCGCGGTGAATTTGCTTTACCGCAGAAGCGTTGAAGGCAAACAACCGTCGTGGATTTCGGAATGGCTCGACGCCGGAAAACCTTCGTGGCTCATCGAACTTCAGCGCAACGTGGTTTTCAAAAATGAAATTCCGCGCGTGATTCGTCCCGATATTTTGCTGACGGAAAATGGATTCAGCATTTCAGAACTCGACAGCATTCCCGGCGGCATCGGCCTGACCGCGTGGTTGCATCTTACTTATGCGAAGATTTTCAAACAGCCAGAGTCTATTGAAGTTATCGACCGTCCAGCCAGTACTGCGATAATTTCAAAATTTTCTGCATCAGGTCTAGATCCGAAATGGAAAGACCAGTCGGTTTTAATCGGCGGCGCGGATGGAATGTTACGTGGGTTTGAAAGCATTTTCGGCGATGCAAAAAATGTTCACATCGTCATTTCCGAAGAAGCCGCGACCTATCGTCCCGAAATGGAATGGGTCGCAAATCAACTGGGAAATTCAAGATTCAAGATTCAAAATTCAAAATTTTCCGGCTTTGAAGCTGGCGATGCCGTTTATCGATTTTTTGAATTGTTCGATGTCGAAAATATTTCCAATGCCAAACAGATTTTTGAACTCGCTCTGGAAAAGAAAATTCGTCTCACGCCTCCGCCCAAACCGATTTTTGAAGA
>JALYXC010000197.1 GCA_030947315.1 Verrucomicrobiota bacterium
AGTCGTGGCCATTCTCGCTGGAAATCAAAATGCGCCCAATTTGCAACAGCGCGTTCAAGGCGTAAAAAATGCGGCTAAAAAATTTCCCGGAATCAAAATTCACGAAACTTATTATCACAAAGAAACGCCGCAAGACGCCGCCGCCAAAGTGGAGCAAGTCATGCAATCCAATCCTGATATTACCGGCTGGGCCATGATTGGCGGCTGGCCGCTCTTCACCGACAACGCCCTCAAATGGTCGCCCGGCTCGGTTAAGTGTGTTTCGGTGGATGCGCTTCCGCCAGAGTTGGCCTATCTCCGCAGCGGTCATGTGCAACTTTTACTCGCCCAACAAGTTTTTGAATGGGGCTATCGTTCCGTCGAACATCTCATCAATAAAATTCATCTGAAAAAAAATCCGGCGAAGATCAAGGATGTCAGCCCGCTGATTCCAGTGACCAAGAAAAACGTGGATGAATTTGCCAAGAACTGGGAGAAGTGGCTGCCGAAATAATTTGCCCGGAAATAATTAGTTAATTTAGTAGTTATCACAATTTTATTTAAATGCATCCCACCTGCTCAAAAAATCCAACGCCGTGAAACTATTCCGAATCGTTTATAAGAATAAAAACAAAATTCTTTTCGCGTCTTTTCGCGTTTTTCGCGGGTTAGTTACTAGCTGAGAAAGAGTGCCCGCGAAACAGACGAAAAGACGCGAAAATGAAAACGGAAATAATTTTTAAAGAGGAGAGTTATGCCATTATTGGCGCCTGTTTTAATGTTTATAAAGACAAAGGTTGCGGCTTTCTGGAACCGGTTTATCAGGAATGTCTCGACATCGAATTTGAGTTTCTAAAACTCCCATTCATCCCACGACCGTCGCTTTCGTTGACCTATCGCGATAGAATCTTAAATCAGAAATACATTCCTGATTTTATTTGTTTCGATAAAATTGCCCTGGAAATAAAAGCGGTTTCGCAACTCGTGGACGACCATCGCGCCCAAGTTCTAAACTATCTAAATGCAACCGGTTTTGATCTGGGACTACTTGTTAATTTCGGTCATTATCCAAAACTTGAATATGAACGCATTGCTAATACTAAAAAAAGATCAACTCCAACAAATAATCCCGAACCGTTTCCCGCATTTTAAAAACGGAAATTCCTTTCGCGTCTTTTCGCGTTTTTCGCGGGCGTTTATTCCGATCTTGGTGATTTCGCGCCTGGGTGGTTCACTTTTTGGCGTGGAAATTATCGGTCACCGTGGCGCTTCCTTTGATGCGCCCGAAAATTCGCTCACTTCCATGAAGCTCGCCTGGAAACAAAACGCCGATGCGATTGAAACCGATATTCACCTTTCTAAAGACGACAAAATTGTAGTCATGCACGACTTCGACACCAAGCGGATCAGCGGCGTGGATAAAAACATTATTGACCAAACCTGGGAGGAATTGCAGAAGCTCGATGTGGGAAAATGGAAGGGCGAACCATTCGCCGGTGAAAAAATTCCGACCCTCGATTCTTTCTTCACCACGATTCCCGATGGAAAATCTATTTTCACAGAAATAAAAATTCCTGAAACGAAAATTCTCTCTGAACTCGATAAAGCCATGACCGCTTCCGGAAAAAAGCCGGAGCAACTTCGGATCATCACATTTCACTACGAGATGGCGAAGGCGGCCAAAGAAAAATTTCCTGCCCATCCCGTCTATTGGCTGGCCGATTGGAAAAAGGACAAACAAACCGGCGAATATCCGAAGCTCGACGACTTGATTCAAAAAGCGAAAGCCGCGAATCTTGACGGATTGGATTTAAATTTTCATTTTCCAATTGATAAAACTTTCGTCACGAAAATTCACCAGGCCGGTTTGAAACTTTACTCTTGGACCGTGGACGATCCTGAAACCGCCCGCCACGAAATCGAAGCGGGCGTGGATGGAATTACGACGAATCGTCCGCAGTTTCTGCGCGAACAGTTGAGCAACAAATAATTTCTGGCAAAGAGGCAAAGATGAGCCGATTCGTGAAAAATTTTTGTTTTTAACGTTGCGGCTTTGCGCCTTTGCGAGAGATATGTTTTTGGAATTTCAAAATATCACCAAACGTTTTCCGGGAGTCCTCGCACTCGACCGCGTCAGTTTTGAAATTGAGCGCGGCAGTTGCCATGCGTTGATCGGCGAAAATGGCGCGGGCAAAAGCACCATCGGAAAAATTCTGGCGGGAATCGACATGGCGGACGAAGGGGAAATTCATCTTGATGGAAAAATAATTCAACCGGCCAATCCGCTCGTCGCGCGCAAACTCGGCATCGGCATGGTTCATCAGGAACTGGCGTTTTGCCCGAATCTGACCGTCGCCGAAAATCTTTGTCTGGGGGATTTGCCGCGGCGCGCCGGTTTCCTCAAGACCAAACAAATGCGGCACCAGGCTCGCGAAATGCTCAATGAAATTGGGGTTGAAATGAATGTGGATCAGCCCATTTCAAATCTTTCCACCGGCCAGGAACAACTCGTGCAAATCGCCGCGGCTCTGGGCACTTACGCCAAAATCATCATCATGGATGAACCGACCAGTTCGCTTTCCGTGCGCGAGAGTGAAAAATTATTTGATCTGCTCGGCCATTTAAAACAACGCGGCCTCACCGTGATTTATGTGTCGCATCGTCTGGAGGAAATTTTTCAACTGTGCGATTCCATCACCGTTTTGCGCGACGGAAAACATGTCGTCACGGAAACAATTTCCGCGACCAATCGCGAACGAGTAATTCATCAAATGGTCGGACGCGAAGTGATTTTTCAAAAACCAAAACATTTTCCACAGGAACTCGGCCCGGAACTTTTGCGGGTCGAAAATTTCTCGTCCCCCGGAAAATTTTCCGATATCAATTTCACTCTTCGCGCCGGCGAGGTTTTAGGTTTTTGCGGATTGGTCGGCGCCGGCCGCAGCGAACTGGCTCAAGCAATTTTTGGATTGGATCCGAACGCCACTGGAAAAGTTTTCGTGCGTGAAAAAGAAATTTCCATTGGCTCGATTTCAGAAGCTTTAAATGCGGGCATTGGTTTGTTGCCGGAAGATCGAAAAAAACTCGGGCTGGTTCTCTCGATGAATTGTCGCGAAAACACTTCGCTGGCGGTTTTGTCGCGCGAGGCTCGCCCAGAAAAAAAATTAACTTCGCCACCGCCGCAGTCGTCGCGAGATTCTTTAACTCTCTTTGGCTTCGTCAATCGCCGCGCGGAAAAATCACTCGCTCAAAAATATGCGGAGCGTTTGCGCGTCAAAACGCCTTCGCTCGAAACACTCATGGCCAGCCTCAGCGGCGGCAATCAGCAAAAAATCGCGCTCGCCAAATGGCTGGCGCGGGAATGCGATATTTTGATTGTGGACGAACCGACTCGCGGAGTGGATGTCGGCACGAAAGCGGAGATTCATCAGTTGCTCGACGAACTCGCGTGCGAAGGTTTGGGTTTGATTGTAATTTCCTCCGAGTTGACGGAAATAATGAATTTGCCCCGCCGCATTTTAGTGATGCGGCTGGGAAAAATCAGCGGCGAAGTAAATCGAGAAAATTTTTCCAAGCCGAATCTTATTCGCCTGATGGCTGGGTTTTGAATTGCTGATGAGGCAAAAGAAATTGCCAAGCGCCTTTCTAAAACCGTTCATTGCCACAAAAAATTTTCCAAAACCAACGCGCGACAACCCAATAAAAGTACCAATATTAAACGGCTTCCAATTTTAATTTATCCCAACGCTGGGCGGCAACAATGAAAGCCGCTTCGTGTTCCGGCCAATCATGGAGAGTAGAAGGATCGAAATCCGCGCCATTAGGC
>JALYXC010000198.1 GCA_030947315.1 Verrucomicrobiota bacterium
AAATAACTCATCAAACCCTCATAAACAATGGACGAAACAATCCCGTCAATTTCTGTATTGACCAGTTTGACTTTCGTTTGGGACTCGAACCGCGGATGCTCAAGTTTAACGCTCAACACGCAAACCAGTCCTTCGCGCACATCGTCGCCGGAAATCGCCGGATCTTTTTCTTTTAATAAATTATTGGCTTTAGCATATTGATTTATGGCGCGAGTCAGGGCGGTGCGAAAGCCGGTCAAGTGCGTGCCGCCGTCCGGATTCGGAATTGAATTGGCGAAGCAAAGAATCTGGTCTGTGTAACTATCGTTGTATTGCATCACGCAATCCACAAACACATCCTCTTTTTGGCGGCCCAGCACAATCGGTTTCGGATGAATGACCTGTTTGTTTTTGCCGAGTTGCTTGACGAATTCTACAATCCCCTCTTTATAGAAAAAACATTCCGTTTTATTTTCGAGCCGTTCATCGCTCAAAGTAATTTCCACACCCGGATTTAGAAAAGCCAGTTCGCGCAAACGATTGGCCAAAATGTCAAATTTAAATTCCGTCGTGATCGTGAAAATTGTCGCATCCGGTTTGAAGGTAATCAGCGTTCCGGTGCTTTTTGATTTGCCAATGACTTCCAATTTTTTGGTGGTGACACCTCGTGCGAAAGCCATGTGATAAACTTTACCGTCGCGATAAACTTCCACTTTGAACCAATCGGAAAGCGCGTTGACACATTTCGCCCCGACGCCATGTAATCCGCCGGAATATTTGTAAGCGCCCTGGCCGAATTTTCCGCCGGCGTGCAGATTGGTCAGCACCAGTTCGACGGCGGGCATTTTAAATTTCGGATGCATATCCACCGGAATGCCGCGGCCGTCGTCTTTGATTGAAACCGATCCATCCACGTGAATGGTCACGCCAATCTTATTGCAAAAACCGGCCAGATGTTCGTCAATGGAATTGTCCAAAACTTCAAAAACGCAATGATGCAAACCGCGTTCATCAGGATCGCCGATATACATGCCAGGACGTTTTCGGACCGCTTCGAGTCCTTCCAACTTGTCAATTTTTGACGCGTCATATTTATCGGCGCTTGCCGCGGTGGACATTTTTTCCAACGGCAGATTATTCACTTCTTCCTCGGGCAATTCAGTTGTAATTTTGGCCATAAAATAATGGGGAAAAACGGTTTTCAAAACACGCTTTTTACATGGAATAAATTATAGAAAAATGCCTGAGAGAAGACAATAAGTTATTTAGTGATTTTTTGAGGCGAAAACACCATTAGTTGTGGACTTAACTTTGAGAACACCAAACTAATTGGGGCGAGAAAAAAGAAAACGAAAGATTTTTCTGTAAAAAAGTTGCAGTTTAAATTCTCATTTTTACTTGGAAATTGTTTCCGTCGCTGTCCGGCACAAATTGATAAAAGTTTCCTCCGCCAAATTTAATCGGCGTTCGCGCCAACTGGCAATTCCCCAGGTTCGTTTTAATTTGCGTTTGCCGAGCGGAAAGGCGACGAGCGATTTTTCGCGCAACTCTTTTTGGGCGATCCACGGCGCGAGAATACTTACGCCCAAACCCAGCTTCACAAATTCCTTGGTCGCTTCCATGCTGCCCAATTCGATGACCGTGTTCAGCGTCATTTTCTCCTCTCGAAAATATTCTTCCACCATGCGAAAGGTGTAGCTCGTTTTGTTGTAAAGAATATAATTTTGCCGCGGGATTTCCGACCGAATCACTCGCCCTTCTTTGGCCCACGCATGAAACGGGTCGGTCAAAAAAACCATTTCATCGGTGAATAGCGGATGAAATTCAAATTGTTTTTCTTCCTGAGGCATCAGCACCAGAGCCAGATCAATTTGTTGGTCACGAATAAGTATTAACGCTTCCGAAGTGTCGCCCGGCGCGATGCTCAAAAGGCACTGTGGAAATTTCTCTTTTAACTGCCGCAGCACGGATGGCAAAATATATTGGCAGGCGGTTTCGCTGGCGCCGATCCGCAAACGCGACTGTCCCCATTTTCCCAAACGCACCAGCGAAGTCCGCGCCGCATCCATTTCCATTAAAATTTTTTCGGCGTGATGCAGCAACTGTTCTCCTGCTTGCGTCAACAAAACTTTTTTGCCCATGCTGTTCAAAAGAAGACAACCAACTTCTTCTTGCAAAGCTTTCATGGAATGGCTCACGGCCGATTGCGACAAACAAAGTTCCTTCGCGGCCAGTGTAAAACTCCCGCAACGCGCGAGCACCGCGAAGGCGCCGAGCTGCCTGCTATCAAGGGGCGAACTCATTTATGAATTTTGTTCATTCTCTTTATTAAAAAATTCCATTGGCCCTTTTCTGCATCTGGCACAACCGCCGCTAAACAAACTATTGCGCAGCAATAAGC
>JALYXC010000199.1 GCA_030947315.1 Verrucomicrobiota bacterium
GTTGGGAACTGGAACAGGTTTCTTCTACTGAATTTAACGGTCCTTGGCCGGAAAAAGTTCTTTCGGTAACTGTTAATACATCGCAAGGCACGATTGAAATTCACACGGTGCATTTTCCAAACGGTTCTAATCACGGCTGGACAAAAATTGATATGTTTGAAGCGATTTATACAATGCTGGCCTGTAATGCGAAGGATCACCGCATTCTCTGCGGGGATTTCAACAGCCCGCTAGATGAAACAACCGACGGCCAAATCAGAACCTTCGGTCAAGTAACGAAGGCGCCCGACGGAAGATACATCATCACCAAAAAATATGAACGCTGGGACATGGGTGAACGAAACGTGATGGAAGGACTAAGACGGTATGATTTGCAAGACGTGTTTCGCTCCATTCACGGTTATAAAAAAGAGGCTTTTAGCCATTATACAAATAACCGTGGAAACCGCATCGGACGGAGGTTCGATCACATTTTTGCTTCCGATTCACTGAACGTAGTCAAGTGCGAGTATCTAAACCGTCTTCGTTGTCCAGAGTTAAGCGACCATGCTCCGATCGAAGCGGTTTTCAATCCGAATCAGCGGTAACTCCCGTGTTCGAATATGCTTCGTATCCAATCCGAAAAACTTTTCGCCGAAGCGCTAAAATATATTCCCGGCGGAGTCAACTCGCCGGTGCGCGCTTTTCGCGCCGTCGGTGGGAATCCTTTTTTCGTGGACAAGGCAAAAGGCGCGCACGTTTTCGACGTGGATGGAAATGAATACATTGATTACGTCGGCACGTGGGGCCCGGCAATTCTCGGACATGCGCATCCAAAAATAATTTCCGCCATTCAAAAAAACGCCAAGCATGGAACTAGTTTTGGCATTCCCAATCCGCTCGAAGTTAAAATGGCGAAAATTATTTGCGACGCTGTTCCGAGCGTGGAAAAAATTCGCATGTGCAATTCCGGCACCGAAGCCTGCATGTCAGCAATTCGGCTGGCGCGCGGTTTTGCCCGGCGTGATAAAATCATAAAATTCGACGGTTGCTATCATGGCCATGCTGATTCGCTTTTGGTCAAAGCCGGCTCTGGCGCATTGACTTTTGGAACTCCGGACAGCGCAGGTGTGCCTGCGGCCTTTACCGAGCACACCATTGTTTTGCCATTCAATAATGTTGAAGAAGTCGAGGCTGCGTTTGTCGCCAATAAAAATCAAATCGCCGGGATTATTTTGGAACCTGTTCCGGGCAATGCTGGTTTGTATTTGCCCAAAGCAGGTTATCTGGAATTTCTCCGGAAAATTACCAGTGAGCACGAATCACTTTTAATTTTTGACGAAGTGATGACTGGTTTTCGTTTGTCATTTGGCGGCGCCCAAAAACTTTTTAACATCAGACCGGACTTGAGTTGTTTCGGAAAAATTATTGGCGGCGGATTGCCGGTCGGCGCTTTTGGCGGCCGCGCGGAAATTATGGATTTGCTGGCGCCGCTCGGGCCGGTTTATCAAGCTGGAACGCTCAGCGGAAATCCACTCGCGATGGCGGCGGGAATCGCCGCGCTCGAAGAACTTCCTTCGGAAAAAATTTACGAACAATTAGAAAGTTTGGGCGCGCAGCTCGAAAGCGGAATGAACGACGCCGCCCGGTCTGCGCAAGTCCCAGTGCGATTCAATCGCTGCGGCTCGATGTTTTGCGGTTATTTTACGGAGAAGCCAGTTCACAATTTGGCCGACGCCATGTCGAGCGATCGCGAACGTTTCAAAAAGTTTTTTCACGGGATGTTGAACGAGGCGATTTATTTTGCGCCCTCACAATTTGAAGCTGGATTTATTTCCGCCGCGCATAGCGAAGCGGATATTGAAAAAACAATTTCCGCCGCAAGGAAAGTTCTGCAAACATTGCGCTAATGCGCATTCTCGCTCTAGATCACGGCACCAAACGAATCGGCAACTCGATGGAAAGATTTAAAAGATAAAAATGGAGTTGTTAGTACACAGCAATAAATAGGCGCACTCTCGCTTTCCTGCTGAAAATTCTGCGCTGTCCTCAAACTTGCCCATTGTGTTTTCTATGCTTAAGCTCTGACCATGAATGACCGGATTATCGTTGACCCGCAGATTTGTTCAGGCAAGCCCGTGATTCGGGGGACTCGAATTATGGTGAAAAACCTTCTCGGCATGGTCGCCGGAGGTTATAGCGCCGAGCGGATCCTGAAGGCTTATCCAGAGTTGAACGCCGAAGACGTTAGCGCAGCACTGGAATATGCCGCTGAATTGGTAACGGAGGAACAACTTTTTACCAATGCCTGAGGCGGCGCTGCATTTTCTCTTGGATCAAAATATTCCTCAAGAAGTGGCAGCGTGGCTTCGGGAAAAATATCCAACTGAGAGAATTTATCACGTAAATGAGATCGGCTTAAAGGGCCAAACCGACCCCGACATTTTTCGTTGGGCACAGTTGAATCAAGCGATCGTTGTTACTTATAACGAAGATTTTGCGGATGCGCGTTCGTTTCCATTGGGCAGCCATTGCGGAGTTATTCGTCTTCGAGTTTGGCCGACGACGGTGGAAAAGACTCAAGAATCTCTCGAACGGCTATTTAATCAGGTACCGGAATCTCAATTGCGTGGCAGCCTTGTCATCATTGATTCCGGGAAAATTCGCCTGCGTCGGGCGATTTTACCAAAATAGAAATGCGCATTCTCGCTCTAGATCACGGCACCAAACGAATCGGCCTCGCCCTCAGCGATGAGCTTGGCCTTATTGCCCAGCCGCTGGAATTTATTTACGCCGAACCCTTCGCGGAATTTCTCGAGCGATTAAAAGAAATCATTCATGAAACACATGTCGAACAAATTTTGGTCGGGCTCCCGCGCAATATGGATGGAAGTTACGGGCCGGCCGCGGCGAAAGTGCAGGAGTTTGTAGCGATATTAAAAGAGACTTTTGCATTGCCAATTAAATTGTGGGATGAACGTTTGACTTCTACGCAAGCCAATCGTTTTTTAATTCAAGCCAAGGTGCGCCGCGAAAAACGCAAAGAGAAAGTGGATAAAATGGCGGCGGCGATTTTGTTGCAGAGTTATTTGGACAGTTTGGTAAAACGTTGAAACATGAAATGTGAACTGCGTTTCATTTTACGTTTCACGTTTCACCGATGGACATGATCAAACTCAAACTCACCATTGCCTACGACGGCACAAATTACTTCGGTTGGCAGGTTCAGAAAACCGCTTTGGGCGTCCAACAAAAAATTGAAGAAGCGCTGGCCAAAATCTTTCAGAGCGCAAAACGAATTCACAGTTCCAGTCGCACCGACACCGGTGTCCATGCGCTCGGCCTGATGGCGCACGTCGAAATTCCAAAAGCCGAACTTAAAATTCCCGCGCACAGACTAGCCCTCGCCATCAACGCTTATTTGCCGCCGGATATTCGCATCATGTCCGCGACACGTTGCGCGGCCAGGTTTCACGCTCGTTACGACGCCACAGGAAAACAATATCGCTATTTTGTTTGGAACAATTTTGCGATGACTCCGCTACTTCGACAGCGAGCCTGGCACGTTCCCAAAAAGCTGGATTTGGTCGCAATGCAGGCGGCGGCAAAACTTTTTTTAGGCCAACATAATTTCAAATCTTTGGCCGCCACTCGCAGTTACGAAATGAAAACAAACGTCCGCACTTTGACGCGATGTGACATTAAAAAAAATGGGGCATTGATTACTTTTATTGTCGAAGGCGATGGGTTTCTCTACAAAATGTGTCGCGGCATCGTCGGAACTTTGGTGCAAGTCGGCCAAGGGAAAATCGCTCCCGACGAAATAAACAAAATCCTGGAAAGCAAAGAGCGCCGCGCGGCCGGAGTGACCGCGCCGGCTCACGGTTTGATTTTATGGAAAGTGTTTTATGAAAAGAATGTCTCGCGACGGACTCGAAGGTAGCGAAGGAAAACAAATAATTCGGCCTTCGTAACCTTTGCGCCCATCGCGAGACTATTGTGAAAAATGAACATTGTTCTAGTCGAACCGGAAATTCCGCCCAACACCGGAAATGTGGCGCGCCTTTGCGCCGCCACAAACTCGCCGCTGCATCTGATTGAGCCGCTCGGTTTTAGGCTTGATGACAAACAGCTTAAACGCGCCGGCATGGATTACTGGAAACAGCTCGAATGGAAACGCTGGCCGAATTGGGAAAATTTTCAGGAACAGCTTCCGCTTTCATCTCGGTTTTGGTTTATTGAATCAGGTGGGAAAAAAATTTATTCAGAAATAAGTTATGGGCCGGATGATTATTTAGTTTTTGGACGCGAAACTGCCGGCCTGCCCAAAAAGTTATTGGAGAATAATTTGGACAATTGGCTGCGCATTCCCATGTTCAATGCGAAGTCGCGTTCTTTAAATTTATCCAATTGCGTAGCGCTGGTTTTGTATGAAGCGCTGCGACAACACGGTTTTCGATGGGAACTTTGAACTGGGTTTTCCGGTTCACTGGAAATTCTGCAGCACGAAAAATCGCAAACGAATCTTCAGCAATGAAAAAATTGTCTCATTGCCAAACAAAATAAAACCCGGCTAAGATATTTTCGGTCGGGCGATTGGCGCAGTGGCTAGCGCGTCTGCTTTACACGCAGTTGGTCGGGGGTTCGAGTCCCTCATCGCCCACCATTTTCCGCTGGCGCGCTTAATGGATTTTTCTTTTAAGAAAAATCTTTTTGGAAATAAATGGCGGAGAGAGAGGGATTCGAACCCTCGGAAGGATTGCTCCTTCACAGGTTTAGCAAACCTGCGCTTTCGGCCACTCAGCCATCTCTCCATAATTTTTTCGCCTATCGCCCATTCCATTTCAGTCGCATAAAATAAATCTTCCAATAAAAAAAATCAATGGAAAACTCGGGGGGCAAACCTTCTGAAAAATCGCGTTTCTCCGATTATTCCTTTACAAAAATTGTCTGTAAAACGGCGCTGAGTTTTTCCGCGGCCATTTTTGTCTGCCGTTGCAATCGCAGCAAACCGCTGATTTTTTTTGGCGATCCCAAAACGGCGCGCATTAACTTTCCGTAATGCAAATGATATTCGGGCTTCATCAGAAGATTAAAGTCCAGCGGCAAATTTTCGCGGGCCGCATCGGAAATGACACGCAGATTGGCGCTGGGAATATTTTTTCCAGCGCAAAGCTTCCGGATAATTTGCGATTCCATTTCGACCGCATCCGCGCCAGTGGATTGGCGCAACGATTTTTTTTCTTCGGCAGTCGTGATGATGCGATTTGAAAAATAGAAACGGGCCGGCAC
>JALYXC010000595.1 GCA_030947315.1 Verrucomicrobiota bacterium
GTTTCGGGCCGGTCGCCGGTTTTTTTTCGACCGAAAAAAAGCAGATCACCTTTTTGGAGATGCGCAAAATCATCCTGCAAAGAAACCTCCCGGCCTTGTTTGGCCTGATGACTGGCATTGCGATTTAAATCAATTCCGTTCAACAAAAAAACAGTTTTGGTAAAGCCGGAACAATCCATCGCTTTCGTCGAATTGGCGCCCCAAAGATACGGCACGCCGAGAAGCGATCGCGCTATTTCTTCAATATGTTCCGGTGAAGCAACGACGGTTTTTTTCCATTCCGCAACATTCATGGCGGAACTTTTTTTCAAGTAACCGTGCCGTCCATCAGGCAATTCAACCTGAAACCAATCGCCTTCGGAGCCGATTTTTTTTAGAAGTACTCCCGCCACTACGTCGGAGATGGGAAAGGTTTTTGCGTCCGGTTTTTGCCGGACACGATCTTCCAATTCAGTGACAATTAATTGATCAGGCGAATTGGCCCAAGCCTCGGCTCTTTCTTTTGAGCAGGGAATAAAGCTGTCATTTTCGATCCAGCCCAAATACTGATCAGCGGTCTGCGCGTAATACCAGCCATCCATTTTTTTCCAGAGACGCAAGAGATTTCCCATTAAAATTTGCGTGCCTAATTCCGCGCTCGGCGCCGGATTTTCCCGCAAATTGGCCACGCTAACGCTCGCGATTCCCCAAAGTTGCTCGCCCAAATTGCGGCTGGGCAGAACAGAAATTTGATCAATGATCCGGGGCCGAAATGAAGCAAACGAATGGAGAATTTCTTTTTTGGCGGCGGAATTATCCACTTCTCCGCGCAGAATTAAATTTTTGCGATCGGGAACAGCAGCGACTTTGAAAATGGCCAGATGATCATCCGGCGCGTATTTATTTTTTATTTGTTGGAGCCGGGCGATGGCTGCGGACCGATCTTCATTTTCTAGATGAGCGCAGCCGCAAACAAAAATTAAAAAAACAAGAAACCAGGAAAGAGGAAAAAAACCGCAGATCGTATTTTTATTTTCTCGGATTTTCACTTGGCTTCTTTATTTAGAAAATTTTTCCATTTCGATTTGGTCATTTTATGTCTTCCGCTACGAAGGTGGCCACGAGAGGCCGATGATCCGACGCGATGCCCCAGTTCGGCATGGTGAAAACGTAGGTGTCTTTCGGCTGCCATTCTTTGGCCATGCCGTGATTGAGCAAAATATAATCAATGCGGCTGTAGGTATCTTCCTTTCCGTAATAATGCGTCCAGGTCACGTTGCGCGGTTCGAAACGCGGTTTGCCGCTTGGCGAATTATCACCATTTCGTTCGGCCGGCCGCGTGTCCACCAATCCGGTTTTGCCGCGACCGATTATTTTTCGCGTGGATTTGGAATCTTTGAGGTCATTAAAATCGCCAAGCACAATCAGATTGCCATTGGGATCAGCGGCTAGACGCGCGTCAATTTTTTCGCGCAGCAAAATGGCTTCCTGTTCACGCAATTCCGCTTGATCGGCCTGCGGAACGGGCCGCCGCGATTTGAGATGAGCGCTGATTAAGGTGAAAGAATATTTTGGATTAACCTGAATTTCAACTTCAGCAAAACCGCGGCTGACTTGAAAACGTTTTCCGCCCAAAAGAAATCCATCTTGAAGATGCGGCCGTCTCGCCGCGAAAGGAAATTTACTGAGAATGGCTACATGAATATTCGTGTCGCGGCCCGTGATATGTTCCCAGAAAGGATAATCAACTCCACCGGCTTTGAGCGAGGCGCGCAATTCCAAAAACGCGTTGGTGCCGCCCATTTCCTGAAAAGCAATCACGTCAGCATTGAGGGCGCGGACGCCTTCCCGCACTTTCGCTTTGCTCTCCGCTGATTTGGCCGGCCGCGTTTCGACCGGCACATCAAGATAATTTTCTACATTCCAAGTGGCGACGCGAAATGTTTCCGCCGCCAAAAGACTTGAACAAAACAGAAAAAAAATGACGGCGCTAAAGGAGCGAAAGAAAATACGATTCATGCAAAGATTTTTACCATGAATCGACGCGAATGAAAAAGAGCAAATGACAAACACCAAACTGGACTCATTTCCAAATGCCGTAGAAATTAAGATCGTGATGAAAAGCAAAATTAAAAAACCGCCCGTGGCTCTGACGATCGCGGGATCGGACAGCGGCGGCGGCGCGGGCATTCAGGCTGATTTAAAAACGTTTGCGGCGCTCGGCGTGCACGGCACGAGCGCCATCACTTGTCTAACGGCGCAAAATCCAAAAACTATTTTAGGCATTCAATCGGCCCAACCGGAATTTGTGCGCCAACAACTGGAAGCAGTTTTCGCGGAGTTTTCACCGCAAGCCGTGAAAACTGGAGTCTTGTTTTCGGCGGAAATTATTCGCGTCGTGATTAATTTTTTTAAAATGGCAAAACGGCCGCCGCTGATTGTTGATCCAGTAATGATTGCGACGACCGGCCAGGAATTATTAAAACCAGGCGCGCTGAAAATATTGAAAAATGATTTATTGCCGTTGGCCAGTTTGGTCACGCCGAATTTAAACGAGGCGGAAATTTTAATGGGAAATAAAATTTCTTCGCTGGAAGAATTGCGCGCGGCGGCCAAAGAAATTTATTTTAGATTTGGCTGCGCCGCGCTGGTCAAAGGCGGCCATTTAAAAAACATCAACGACGCGATTGATTTTTTTTATGATGGCAAAACCGAATTGATGTTGTCCGCGCCGTTCATCAAATACATTTCGACGCGCGGGACTGGCTGCGTGTATTCAGCGGCGATTGCGGGATATTTGGCGCTCGAAAATGACTTGCCGAAAGCCGTTCATCGGGCCAAAGAATTTATTAGTCAAGCCATTGCGCAAAGCTGGCGGGTCGGAAACCATTTTGTTTTGAATAGTATTTGGAAGGAATAGAGAAAATATTTTAACCGTAGAAGCGTAGACGCAGTTAAAAAAGGAAATTTCCTCTTTCTCTGCGTGTCTGCGGTTTTCAATGAAATTTAACTCGTTGTCGGGGATTTTCGTGCTACAAATTTCCGTTACCAATGAATCGCTTTTTCATTTTGTGCGGACTTTTGTTTCTTGAATTAATGCTGCCCACGCCATCCATTTCTCAAACCGCCCGGTTTAAGTTTAAGGAACCGCGCGCGAAATTTTACCGGATCGAGACCAACGCCGCTTCAACCTTCGGCAAAGTCGGCGCGCCCTGGGTAAAAGCCTGGCCGCAGGAAAATGGTTATGATTACGTGGAAATTGGAAAAAGTTTCGTGGTGCAATTAAAAGCGGGTCACGATTTTAAAAAATTGCTCGCGGGAACTTCTCTGCAATTATCCCGAACGCTCGCCCCCAACATTTTTGTTTTAGAAGCGCCGGATGCATTGACCGCCATCAGCCACGCGCAACGTCTGGCTGAATTGCCCGAAGTTTTGGTCAGTTCGCCCGTGACGCGTCCTGCGATCGGATTGCATGGAGCGTATGCGTTTAAATCCAACGATCCTTATTCTCCAAACCAATGGCATTTGGAACAGCGTGATGCGAATGGCCGCTCATTGGGCGTGGATTTAAATGTGCGCGCGGCCTGGCCTTCCACTCATGGTGAAGGCGTTACGATTGGCATTGCCGATGAAGCTGCGGAATTAACTCATCCTGAACTGGCGGCGCGAGCGGCCAATAGTCCACATTTTAATTTCATTACGGGCACGGCGGATCTTATGTTGAGCGATTCTGATAAACACGCCACGGCGGTCGCCGGTCTGGCGGTGGGAGAATTAAATAATCAACTCGGTGGTTCAGGTGTCGCGCCCGCCGCGCATTTTGCGAGTTGGAGAATTTTCAATACCAACGGCGCCCGCGCCAGCGATTTGCAATTGATGGATATGTTTCAATATTCTTCCAACAGCGTCGCCGTCCAAAATCATAGTTGGGGAAATAACAGCGCGGGACTTTACGCGCCGAGTTTCACGGTTACTCTCGGCCTCGCCAACGCCATTCAATTCGGACGCGGCGGACGCGGTGTCATCATGGTTCGTTCGGCGGGAAATTTGCGGAGCCTTATTCCATTTTTTCCGCCGAGCATTTTTGGAAATGCGAACGATAGCGCTTATGCTTCGGATCCGCGGGTAATCACCGTGGGCGCTGTGCGCTCGGATGGTCGAACGACTCGTTACAGCAGTCCGGGCGCGTGTCTTTTAGTGGCGGCGCCGAGCGGCGAATCTCAAGGCGATGGCGTGAGTCGGGATTCCACTTTTCCAAGTTTGTTCACGACAGATCGGCAAGGCGAGAAAGGTTACAATTTTCCTTTTTATCCGAGTGATCCAACTTTGTGGGATTATTGTTTTGATAATACGGGCTTCTCTGGAACGTCAGGTTCCGTTCCGCAAATCGCTGGCATCGCAGCGCTGATTCTTTCCGTAAATCCCAATTTAACTTATCGCGACGTGCAACAAATTTTAATTCATGCTTCGCGCCATTTTGATTTTTCCGATCCGGACTTGACCGTGAACGGAGCCGGATTTCTCGTCAGCCACAACGATGCTTTTGGTGTTCCGGACGCAGGATTTGCGGTGAGTCTGGCGCGCAATTGGATCAGCCGCCCAGCCCTGACAACTCTAAATTTTGATGAGTCAACTGTCCGCGCCATTCCTGATGACGGCTTGCGAGTGGTGATCGCGGACGCGCCAATAAATTTGCAATCCATTCCGGCCACGCCCAGTTTCGGTCCGCATGCGGATTCGCCCTCGGCAATTTTACCGCTGATAGATGTTGGCCTCGCCGGAAATCCTTTGACCAATAATTTGAGCGGCAAAGCGGCTTTGATTCAGCGCGGCGGAAATGCTTTCACCAACAAAATACAATTTGCCGCGGATGCGGGCGCGGCCTTTGCCATTATTTATAACAACGTCGGCACGACCAATCGGCTGATTATGGGCAGCACCGATTACGTTCCCATTCCCGCTGTTTTCATCAGCAAAAATGATGGCGACGCCTTGCATGATTATCTTTTGCAAACCAATGTGTCCGCGCAGCTAAAATTATTTCCGGCCACTTATTCATTTATGGTGACCGACACCTTGCTTTGCGAACATGTCGGCGTGCGCATTCGAACCGATCATTCTTTTCGCGGTGATATCCGGTTGACGCTCCTTTCTCCACAAGGAACACGCAGCGTTTTGCAACGGCTCAATACTGACACCAATACTGGCCCGGCCGATTGGACTTATTATTCCACGCACCATTTTTACGAAAGCAGTTTCGGACATTGGACGGTGGAAATTTCCGATGAAAGCGCGGGCCTCACCGGCAATTGTCGATTCGCCAGTTTGATTCTCAAAGGTGTGCCGATCACCGATAGCGATCACGACGGCCTGGATGACAACTGGGAAATGGCGCAATTTGGATCGCTCCTGCAAAACGCCAAAGGTGATCCGGATAAAGATGGTTACAACAACATGCGTGAACAAATTATGGGGACGAATCCCAACGCGATGGATGTTCCGTTCCAGCTCGATTTGTCGCGCGCGAATGAAAAACTGGCGCGTTTGAGTTGGCCGAGTTCAACTAACTTTAACTACGCAATTTCGATGGGAACAAATGTGGCGAATTTAAATGTGACCACAAATCTCGTTGGAACTTTTCCCGAGACAGAATTTTTCTTGAACTATACCAATCTCGCCAATCAGTTTTTCAAAGTGAACGCCACGCCGAGGCCGTGACGGGTAGCACCTGCCTCTGGCGGGTGCGAATTATTCCGAAACGGAGCAGCGGCCAATTAAAGAAAGAAATCACTTCGCACCCGCCGGAGGCAGGTGCTACCCAGCCCACTAAAAAACGATGGTTCTCTTTTTATTTGCCATTCCATAGCCCCGCACGAAACCAATGCATTGCGCCACTTCCGGCAGCGAAGTTTCCCAATGATATTCGTATTCGATTGAAATATTGCCGTTGAAATGTTGCCGTTTTAATTCATCCAAAATTCCAGGCACATCCGAAACGCCTTGGCCAAAAGGCACATCATGCGCTTCCACTTTTCCGAATTCGTTTAAATCTTTTAAATGGCTGCTGATAATCCGGCCTTTCAAAATTTTCAAACAATCAACCGGTTTCAAACCGGATCGAACCCAATGCCCCGTGTCAGCGCACGAACCAATTCGACGGTCACGATCTTTGACGATTTTCAAAACGTGATTTGGATCCCACATTTTGTAATCTGGATCCTCGGCGCGTTTCGGATGATCATGAAAACCAACCATGATGTCATATTCCTTGACTAGCTTTTCGATGGTATCAATTGAGTTTTCCGATTCGGTTGTCACGGCGCGAAGCCCCATTTTTTTGGCGAATTCAAAAACTTTTCGCGCTTCAGTTTCATTTTGCGGAATGTCCACGACGCCATAATTCACTGCTTTTATTTTATGTTCCGCCAGTTTGGCTTTCACCCGCGCAATCATTTCATCCGTCGCGTCGTGATTGAATTTAGGCGCATCTTTTTCACTGCTGATTTTTTGTTTCGGAAAAAGTTCGATGACTTTGCCGCCAGCCAGCGCGGTTTTTTCAATCGCTTCAAAAAGGGAAAATTCCTTGAACGTGTAAGCCTGGCAGCCAATGGCAAATCCGCCTTGCTTAAATTCGTCAGGAATTTTATTTTCAGCCATCGCCGCCAAAATGGTGAGATGAAGGAGAATGAGCGCGGTAATTTTTTGGATTGGATTCATACATTTATTTCAGATTGAATTTTTGCGAAGTTCCTTTGCCTCCGATGATTGCTTTCGCATTCATGACTGAAAATTAACTCAAAAAAAGTCTTAATGACAAGCGAGCTTTTAAATGTTTGGCCAGCGGCACAAGTTGAACAAATTCGTAACGCACTAATTTTTTCAAAGACACCTTGCTTGACGAAAGTTTTTATGAAAAATTATCGATATGAGCGCGCAAGAAATCATCGAGCAAATCAAGGCCTTGCCGAAAAAACAGCGGGCGCAAGTCGCGAAGTTTGTTGTCGAATCTGATGATTCATGGATTCCCGAATCCTTCAAACGCGGCATGGCTGATGCGGAAGCAGAAAAATTTGCTGACATGGAAATGGTTTTGAGCGACGCGCCGCCTCCATCACGGCGGCGAAAGAAATGAAATACCGCTTCAACCCGACCGAAAATTTTTGGGAAAGCTTCTACGACCTCTCTTCAAATCAGAAACATTCCACGCGCCGCGCCTGGAAAATTTTCAAACAAAATCCGTTCGACCCTCGCTTGCGCACGCACAAAATTCATCGGCTTTCAGCGCACTACGGAAAGACAATTTACGCCGTGGACATTGAAAGTGATTTGCGCGCCGTGTTTTATATTGAAGGCGACTGCGTCGTGACCGTGGACATTGGCACACATGATATTTACAAAGGTTGATGCGGTTTTGTTCGGTGTAGCGGGGCGCGATTTACTATGCCGTTGATGCAACGGCGCGGATCGTTGGGAAAAAAAGTTTGGCGAGCGGCACGAGTCCCTTGGGCAGATGCGTGACGAACGTGGGCTGAATCAAATTCGGTTCGATCAATTTTGAAAACACCGCGCCAGTGGAAAAAACTTCCGCCGTGTTTTCAAGGAAACTCATAAACAGACAATCGCAAGAAATAGTGCAGGGTTCAAGTGTGCAGTCGTTTCGGCTTCAATTGCGGGCGCAGAATCACATTCCAGATACTTTTTATCAGTCAAAATTACTCTTCAGAACCGGCTAACAAATCTCCTGCAAGCACGTCTGCTTTGGTCGCACCACGAAGTTCCAACCCTACACTATCGCCTTGTTTTGCTTCGATCAGTTGTTTGCGATACTGTTCAATCTTGCAAACTTCAACTTTTTTCACAGTGCCTCTACTCTTGAGGAATATATTGTCTCCTATTCTAACTATTCCTTGCTCAATAACACCCGTAACCGCTACGTCACAACCTTGGATATTAAAAGCGTCAGCTATGGTCATAAGAAAACTAGTGTCAAGCGCTGTAGATTGGTGTTGGGCAGGTTTGCCTACGTATGGAACAACAAGTTTTTTACCACACTCAGGGCACTGAAATTCATCACCGGCAGCTTCTGAGTTTACTTCAATCGGCTGGCGGCAATATTGACACTCAAAATGAACATCTGAACCTACACGATGGGGATAGGGCATTTTGGGAATGTGCGGAACATTTTCAATAGGAACATCTTCAATAGTTGGCATAAAAGGATTTGAGTTCGTTAAATTGTTTTTCCAGGTCGCTAGAGGCTTCCGATTTTCTAATTGCTGAACCTGAAAGCCGCCAGAAATGATTAACTTAATCGCTCCTTCCCACAAAATCGGATTGTTGACAACGTAGACTTGGCTCTTGGAATTTTTCCCAGAAGCAATTTCAATTGCGTCCGAAAAACCTTTCAAAGAAACGATTTGTTTTAATTCCGCCAACCTGCTTTGCATACTTCCAGCAAATACAATGCGTTGGTTTGTTAACGTAAGCGTTCCAGAATCAATTCCAGACAAGCTATCAAAAGACCGTGAAGCACCACCGCCAACATAAATACCTTTTATCCGCGTTCCTGCTCCGCCATAAAGCCGGGTGCCTTTCGCCTCCATAAGCTCGCAGGACTCATTCAAAATAGCGACTTCGTCCTCGCGCAAAAGCACAGGCGTATTTGGCGGCGTGAATGTGCCATTTTGTATTGATTTAAGGAGGCATACCGCAGCTACCGCGTTTTGTGGAACTGTTCCAGCACTGGCCCGCTTGTCTAAGCTCTTTCTTATCACATCAAAGCTCTTTCTTATCACATCAACGAACACCAAAATTATTACCGCAGCGACAATCATCAAAAACAACATTACAGAAAAAGAAATGTCGAACCCTCTTGAATCACCACGGTCATATCCAGATACGTAAGTACCATCCTTTTTGGTGTACGGGTGAACGTGGGTGGCCATTAAGCGATTTGTCCAAATGAAAAATAAAATGCAAGATGAGAACTTTAATGAAAATCGGATAAAGCGTTGTTTCATAACCTTAGCAGATTGAGGCGAGCATATCTGAAACGACTTTTTTAGCAAGACATCTTTATTTCGGCTTCATCTGTGGAAATAAAATCACGTCACGGATACTTTCCTGTCCGAGCAACATCATGCAGAGACGATCAATGCCGATGCCGATGCCCCCAGCGGGAGGCATGCCATGCTCAAGGGCGACCAGAAAATCTTCATCCAATTTTTGTTGTTCCCCGCCAGCTTGATGTTCCAAGGTTTCGCGCTGGGCAACCGAATCGTTTTGCTCAGTGTAACCGGGCGCAATTTCCGCGCCATTAATGCAGCATTCGAAAACTTCCACCGTCGTCGGATCCTCAGAAGAAAGTTTGGCTAGCGGCACAAGTTCCTTCGGCAAATGCGTGACAAAAATGGGTTGAATTAAAGTCGGCTCAATTAATTTTTCAAAAATCGCGCCGGTCACTTCAAAGTCTTCGTATTCTTTTCCGATTTCCGCGCCGAGTTTTTGCGCGCGTTCGCGGCGTTGAGTCGAAGTTATTTCAAACCAGTCTGCGCCGGCTTTTTCACGAATTAAATCTTTATAGCGCGCGCGTTTCCATGGGCGAGTAAGGTCAATTGTTTGTTGAGGAGCGCACGCCGCTGGCATGCCATTTTCGGCGGCGCGCCGAAAATTTTGTTCATCTGACTTTTCCGAAGGAGAATTAGTTGAAGGAGAATCCGGTGAGCCGCCGGATTCAGCACGCGGGCCCCGTGCGCTCCCCTTTTCAATTTTCAGTGTCCCCAAAACTTTTTGCGCCACGCTGGTGATGAGCGACTCCACTGTCTCCATCATTGTCGCGTAATCGCCGAATGCTTCATACGCCTCGAGCATGGTAAATTCTGGATTATGTTTTCGGGAGAGACCCTCATTGCGAAAGTTTTTTCCGATCTCAAAAATTTTATCAATGCCGCCGACGAGCAATCGTTTGTGGTAAAGCTCAATGGCAATGCGCAAATAAAATTCCGAGCCAAGCGCATTGTGAAATGTTTTAAATGGTTGCGCCGCCGCGCCCCCAGGAATCGGCTGCAGCAGAGGCGTTTCGACTTCCACGAAATCGCGGCTATGAAAAAAATTCCGGATCTCGCGCACGATCGCGCTGCGCATAAGAAAAATATTTTTAACTTCATCGTTCGCCATCAAATCCAGGTAACGCTGGCGATAACGAATCTCGGTGTCCACGACGCCGTGCCATTTTTCCGGCGGCGGTCGGAGCGCTTTTCCTAAAATAACGAAAGGAGATTTCCTCTTTTCGGGCGGATCGCTCTGGCCGGTAGTCGGAACGCCTGCGCCACCCAGCTTCACAGAAATTTCGCCCGTCTTGGTCGTGAACATGGTTCCCTTGACGCCGATAAAATCCCCGAGATCGAGATGCGTAAAAATATTCCACTGCTCATCGCCCAAAATATTTTTCTGCGCATAAATCTGAATGCGACCGCTCTGATCCTTGACATCAATAAAAATGCTTTTGCCCATTTCGCGATGGGCCGTGATGCGTCCGGCCACGGCGACTTCCCGGCCTTCCACGTAGTTTTCGCGCGCTTCCGCGCATTTTTCCGTGGGCGAAAATTTATTTTTGAACGGGTCAAGGCCCTGAGCGCGCAGCGCGGCCAATTTTGATTTGCGTTGTTCGATTAAAGAATTTGGTTCCTCCATATTTTACCGCCCAGATAAAACACGAAGGGACGGCGATGTCCAAGAGTTTTGCAGCGCGACAAGAAATAAAATGGAAGGTTGCCTCAATCCACACTTGCCTTTCCATCGGGCTTTTTTTAAAAACCGACCATGTCTCTTAATGCCCGGCGGATTCCATCGCCCTCGCCGCCACTCTTCGATCTAAGAAAATATCTGGTTTGCTGCACGGCAGAGGTGAATCGCGCGCTGCATAAATTTTTGCCCAAAGAAAATACCAAACCAGAAACGATTCATAAAGCGATGCGTTATTCACTTTTTGCCGGAGGAAAAAGAATGCGGCCAGCCTTGTGTCTGGCGGCCGCAGAGGCGTGCGGGGGTGACGGGCAAAACGCGATGCCGCTCGCCTGCGCCATCGAATGTATTCACACTTATTCCCTGGTGCATGATGATTTGCCCGCGATGGACAATGATGATTTTCGCCGCGGCAAACCGACGAATCACAAAATTTTCGGCGAAGGAATTGCGGTGCTGGCCGGCGATGCTCTTCTGACACAGGCTTTTGAAATCGCCGCGCAGGCCCAAGACTCATCGCACTATTCGTCGCGTGAAATTATTTTGGAAATCGCCAAAGCCTCCGGTTCGCGACAATTGATTGCGGGCCAGGTCGCCGATCTGGAAAGTGAAGGGAAAAAAATTTCCGAAGCGCAATTGAGATATATTCACGAAAGAAAAACTTCCGCGCTGCTTTGTTGTTCCGTTCGGCTCGGTGGGATGAGCGCTAACTGCACCGCTGCGCAACTTCAGGCGCTGACCGATTTCGGTTACCATATCGGTTTGGCGTTTCAAATTATTGACGATATCCTCGACGTCACCCAAACGACCGAAGCGCTGGGCAAAACTGCCGGCAAAGATAGCGCCGCGCAAAAAGCAACTTATCCTTCCATTGTCGGGTTGGAAAAATCGCGTCAAATCGCCGCTAAATTAACCGTGCGAGCCTTTGGCGCTTTGAAAATTTTCCGGGGCAAAGCTGTCGCGCTCCAAGCCATCGCGCAATATCTTTTGCAACGAGAAAACTAAAGGGAGAATTCCCGACGCCCGATTTGCGCTTTGCATTTTAGGCAATCGGTTTGTAATCTCGCCCGCTCATTTAAATGCGACAATTTTTTACCATCGCCAAAAATACTTTTCTCGAATTGGTGCGGCAGCCGATTTTTTTGCTGCTCCTGACCAGTTCCGCCGCGTTTGAAGTTTTTTTATCCTGCGTTAATTATTTCGGTTTTGGCGATGAACCGAAACTCGTTAAAAACAGCGTTTTGGCCGTCATGTTTTTAACCGGCCTGTTCGGCGCGGTTTTAAGCGCCTCGGCTGCAGTCGCCCGGGAAATTCGATTGGGCACAGCCCTGGCGGTTCTTTCCAAGCCAGTGGGCCGTGCGCAATTTTTACTGGCGAAATATTTTGGTCTCGCCGCGGCGCTGACCGTTTTGACTTATGTCAATATGATTGCCGCGCTGCTGGCCACGCGCATGGCTTTCGATGCTTATGGCGGAGTGGATTTTCCTGCGCTCGGAGTTTTTGGGGGCGCCTTGGTGATGGCTTATGCCATTGCGGGATTTACTAATTTTTTTCTGAACCGTCCTTTTATGGCGGACGCTGTTTTCAGTGTGGTGGTGATGCTTTCCATTGCGTTCATTATTATTTATTTCATCAAGAAACAAGCGTCCTGGACTTCGGACTCGGCCGGGTTGGATTGGCGAATGATTCCTGCCTCCATTTTAATTCTGTTCGCGCTCTGGATTCTCGCGGCGATCGCTTTAGTTTGCTCCACGCGTTTTGACATTATTCCGACACTGGCCATTTGTTCGACTTTGTTTTTGATCGGTTTGATGTCTGATTATTTGCTGGGGCGTCGCGCTGAATCGGGTCATCAGTGGTGGGCCTCGGCGCTTTACACCGTGACGCCTAATTGGCAGCTTTTTTGGGTGGCGGACTTGTTGGAAAGCGGAAGAAAATTTCCCTGGAATTATCTGGGGAAAGCCTTTGGTTACGTTGTGGGCTACGTGGGCGCGGCCTTGCTGCTGGCCTTGTTTTTGTTTGAAGATCGCGAATTGAGCTAATTCATGGAGCGAAATAATCAAAAAGTTGGGCTGATCAATTGGATAATTCTTTTGGTCGCGACTCTGGCCAGCGTGCTCGTGACGCGCTACGTCAATTCCACGGCGGGCTGGCTGGGCAGTGTGCTGATGGGCATTGGATTTCTCGTGGCCCTCGTCAGCTATTTTCAAATGCGCCTGGAAGAACGCGAGCGTTTTGAAAAACTGGAATTCGACGAACTCAACAAAGCCAAAAATAGCGCGGCGCTTTTTACTTCGCAGGAAGCGGACACGTTTGCGGCGCGGCGTTCGCGCGAACAGTTCGAGCGCTTTTTCATTCCCGGTTTCACGATTCTTTTATTTCTTTTGCAATGCGCCGCCATTGTTTGGGAATGGAAATTTCTGGAGAAAACGGCCAGTCCAATTATTGCCGAACGCGCCACCATCGCCATGTCGCTTTACGGTTTGTTCGCGCTGATTTTATTTATTTTGGGAAAATATTCCGCTGGGCTGGCGCGGCTCGATGCACAACGTTTGCTTCGTCCCGTCGCCGGCTATTTGCTTTTAAGCGCGTATGTAAGTTTTATTTTGGCGGCGAACATTGCGATGATTCAAGCCGGTTTTCCGAGAGTGGATATTTATGTCGCGCGCGGTTTGTCGGTCATTCTCGGATTAATCGCCATCGAAACGCTCGTCAGTTTGGTTCTGGAAATTTATCGGCCGCGCCTCCAGGGAAAAGCCCCGCAATTACTTTACGAAAGCCGGCTCGTCGGACTTTTTGGCCAGCCCGAAGGCATCGTCAAAACGGCCGCGCACACGCTGGATTATCAATTTGGTTTTAAAGTTTCTGAAACCTGGTTTTATCGTTTTCTCAAAAAAGCGCTGGCCTGGCTGCTCTTTGCGCAAATTGCCATTCTCATTTTCTCCACCACGTTTGTTTTCATGGAGGCCGGCGAACAAGGTTTGCTTGAGCGATTCGGAAAACCCGTGGCGGGCCGCGAAATTTTAAATCCTGGTTTTCATTTCAAATGGCCGGCGCCCATTGACAAAGTTTATCGCTTTCGCACCGAGCAAATTCAAAGTTTTAACATTGGCATTGTGCCGGACAAATCGCGCGAAAAAGAAAAAACTGTTCTCTGGACTGTCAGCCATTACAAAGAGGAATTTAATTTGCTCGTTGCCAGCCGCGAACTGACTACCACGATTTCGACCAACGCCAGCGCTAAAAAAAATCCGCCCGTTAACTTGCTTTCCGTCAGTATTCCGGTGCAATTTCAAATTACGAATCTCACGGCGTGGGCTTATCACAATGAAGCGCCTGATGAATTGCTCGAAAAATTGGCGACGCGCGAAGTGGTGCGTTATCTGGTCAGCGTTGATTTACAGGAAATTATGTCGAGCGGTCGCGCCGCCGCGGCGCACGTTTTGCGCGAGCGGATTCAAAGCGCGGCGGACCAGCGCGAACTCGGCGCGAAAATTGTTTTTGTTGGTTTGCAGGATATTCATCCGCCTATTTCTGTGGCGGGCGAATACGAAAAAGTTTCCGGCGCAATTCAAACGAAGGAAGCAAAAATTCTCGCCGCCAAAGCGTATCAAACTCAAACGAATGCCATTGCCAGCGCGGAAGCGTTTCGCACCGAACGCCTCGCTGAAACCTATAAACAACAGCGCGAAGTTTATGCGCTCGCGCAAGTGGCCGCTTTCACCAATAAAATTCCCGCGTTCCAAGCATCGCCGACGGTCTATGCGCAACGCTCTTATTTGCAAACGCTGGCTCGCGCCAGCGCGGGCGCGCGAAAATATGTCATCGCCACGACCAATACTTCCGACGTCATTCTTTTAAATCTGGAAGATAAAATCCGAACTGACCTGCTCGATATTCCTGTGCCTGCAGCCAAAAAATAATTTTGATATGAAACGAAATCCACTCACCATTTTAATCGGCGCGCTGTTGTTCGTCGTTTTTGTTTTGCTGCTCTTTGTTTTTCAAGTGCGCAAAAGCGAAGTCGCCGTCATCACCACTTTTGGAAAACCGACCGGCGAATACACGCAGCCCGGCGCTTATTTCAAATGGCCGTGGCCGATTCAAAAAGTTCACAAACTCGACCAGCGCATTCAAAATTTTGAAGACCGTTTTGACGAAACGTTGACGCCGGACGGTTACAATTTGATCGTCATGACTTATGTCGGGTGGAAAATCAGCGAGCCAAAATTATTTTTTCCCAAATTTGCGAGCGGCTCCGTTTCTGAAGCCGAAAAATCTTTAGAAGCGTTGGTGCGCAGCGCGAAATATGAGACCGTCGGAAGTCATCCTTTTTCAGATTTTATTTCCACCGATGAGAAGGCGCTGAAATTCGTGGAGATTGAAAATGAAATTCTAAAAAAAGTTCAGGACCAGGTTAAAGTCAATAATTACGGCATCGAAATCAAGTTTCTCGGCATCAAAAAACTCGGCCTGCCGGAGGCCGTTACCCAAAATGTTTTTGAACGGATGAAAAATGAGCGGCAAGGTCTCGTTTCAAAAATTCAGTTTCAAGGCGAAGAAGAAGCGAGCAAAATTAAATCGGCCGCTGACCGCGACAGCGCGAAACTCTTGAACGAAGCCGAAGCGAAAGCGATTAATATTCGCGGGGAAGGCGATGCGGCGGCGGCAAAATCATTCGCGGTGTTTGAACAAAATCCCGAGCTGGCCATTTTGATTTTAAAATTGAACGCGCTCGAATTGACGCTTAGAGAAAAAACCACTTTGATTCTCGATCAAAATACGCCGCCGCTCGATTTGTTGAACGCTTCACCGAAAAAATCGCCATGAGCGAACCGCACGATTCTTCGCACGAATCTCAGGCTCACGAGCCTGAGAAAAATTCTCCGATCTTACCGGAAGAGGCCGGCTCGCGCGCGCTCTCTGAGGCGTTACGGAGCAGTTTTGTGATTGTTCGAGTGCTCATGGGCATTCTGATTATTTTATTTTTCGCGTCCGGTTTTTTCACGGTTGATTCGCAGCATAAAGCGATCATTTTGCGCTTGGGAAAACCGTTGGGCGAAGGAGACAAAGCGCTGCTCGGGCCGGGTTTTCATTGGGCTTTTCCAAAACCAATTGATGAAGTGGTGCAGATTCCCATCAGCCAGATTCAAATCGCCCGCTCCACCGTCGGCTGGTACGCGACCACGCCGGAAATGGAAGTGGCTAAAGCTGAACCGCCGCCTGGTCCCACACTTAACCCCGCGACAGACAGTTACGCGCTCACTTCGGACGCAAATATTATTCATGTTCGCGCCACGTTGCGTTATCGCGTGACGGATCCGTTGCGCTACGTTTTTGAATTTTCCGACGCGCCCGCTGTCGTGACGAATGCGCTAAACAACGCGCTGCTTTTCGCCGCGGCGCATTATACGGTGGACAATGCTTTGACGCGCGATGTCACTGGATTTCGCGCGAAAGTTCGTTCACGCCTGAATCAATTAATCGATCAACAACAACTCGGAATCACCATTGAACAAAGCGATGTTGAAGCTAAAGCGCCTCGTCAATTAACAACCGCTTTCGGCGCTGTGTTGGAGGCCAGCATCAATCGGGATAAGGCGATTACGCAAGCGGGCACTTACACCAACGAAATTTTGAGCAAAGCGCGTGGCGATGCCGCTGCTCGAATCAATGCTGCGGAAACCGATAAATCCCGTCAGATCAAGTTTGTTTCTGCCGAAGCGCAAAAATTTCAAGGATTATTACTGCAATACAAAACAAATTCCGCGGCTCTTTTCACGAGATGGCAAATCGAAACATTGCAACGAGTTTTGACCAATGCGCAGGAGAAAATTTTTGTCCCGACTCGCGCCCATGGAAAACCGCGTGAATTGAGATTACAATTAAGTCGTGAACCGAAAAAAACAGTTGCCGAACAACCATAATTTACGATTTACGATGTGCGAGTTACGAGTTGATGGGAAAGGCGCGCGTCAATCGAAAATCGTAATTCGTAAATAGAAAAGTATGCAAGTCACATCCTTACTCAGTCGCGAGGAACAGAAACATGATCACGATCATGTTCACGATTCGTCCTGCACCAGTTGCGGCCACGACCACGAACACACGCTGGTGCCGCTTTCGCAAACGCTCATCGGCCTGATTTTCATTTTGAACTCGTTCGCGGTGGAATGGTTTTTTCGCGACAGCGGAAACACAATTTCCGGTTTCAGCGCGATGTTCGGGGCAATTATTCTCGGCTACCCGATTCTTTGGACCGCCATAAAAGATTTGCGTCGCGGCATTCTCAGCACGAACGAACTCGTTGCCATTGCTGTGCTCGCGTCATTTGCTTCGGGACATTATCAGGAAGCGGGCGTCGTCGCGTTTTTCATGTTGCTCGGACAAATTATTGAAACTCGCACTGCGGAAGGCGCGCGCGCTTCCATTGAATCTCTCATCAAACTCACGCCGACTAAAGCACGTCGCATCACCGGAAACAGCGAGGAAGAAGTGCCCACCAAAGATTTGCGCGTGGGCGATGTCATTCGCGTTCGACCTGGCGACAATGTGGCCGCCGACGGTCTCATTACGAACGGTCAAGGTTCATTCAATCAAGCGAACATCACTGGCGAATCGTTGCCCGTGGATAAAAAATCCGGCGACGAAGTTTTTGCCGGAACACAAAATCTCACCGGCGTTTTGGAAATTAAAGTCACGCGCGCGGGCGAGGACACGACCCTCGGCAAAGTGCGCGAACTGATTCTGGCCGCTGAAAAAACCAAGCTGCCGATCATGCGCATCATCGATCAATACATGGGTTTTTATACGCCGCTCGTTCTGGTAATTGGCGCTTTGGTCTGGGCGTTCACGGGCGATTTAAGCCGCGTGATTGCGGTGTTCATCGTGTCGTGTCCGTGCGCTTTTGTTCTCGCAACGCCGACCGCGATGGTCGCCGCGCTTTCTGCCGCCGCGCGCCTCGGCATTCTCATAAAAAATGTCAGCGACATCGAACTCGCCGCGAAAATTAACGCGTTCGTTTTTGATAAAACCGGAACGCTCACCACGGGAAAACTTGCCGTGAGTCGTCTCGCGCCGATTGGCGAAATTCCTCCCGCAGAATTATTGCGCGTCGCCGCTTCTGCCGAAAAATATTCCAATCATCCGACTGCCAAAGC
>JALYXC010000246.1 GCA_030947315.1 Verrucomicrobiota bacterium
ATTGATTCTCGCGGGCGCGACGATTCTTCCGGCGAATCCAATTTTCTATACACATCCGAAAACGGTTGTTGAGGTGATTGATACGGTGGTGGCAAGAGTAATGGATCAAATCGGAGTGCCGCAAAAACTTGTGCCGCGCTGGCAGGATGAAAATGATTGAAGTAAGACAATTGCCAAACTCCTCGATGTTTTGTAATGTTCTCGCATGCAATATCCAATCACAGTGGTGGAATCAGAGGAAGGCTTTGCGGTCTGGTGCGATGATCTTCCGGGATGTTGTTCGCAAGGTGAAACTCGCGCAGAAGCACTGGAAAATATTCGTATCGCCATCAAAGAATGGCTTTCCGCGCAACTGGAAATTGAAAAAACATTGGGCGTAAAAATTGAGCATGAGTTGGTGACAGTTTGATATGCCAAAACTTCCCGGAGTGCATCATCTGCACGCGATCCGTGTGTTTGAAAAAGCAGGTTTTAGAATTATTCGCGAAGGCAAACACACAATTATGTCCGATGGGGCAAGGAAATTGATTATTCCAAGATACAATCCAATCAACGCTTTTACTATGGGACAAATTGCGCGTGCGGCAGGACTGACGCCGGAGCATTTTAGAAAATTGCTCTAATGTTCTCGGCTCTCGTCAAATGGTCTTCGTTCGTAAAATTGTCGCACACAGTTTTTGCGCTGCCGTTCGCGCTCGCTTCAATGGTGGTGGCGGCGAGGGATAATCGCGGTTGGCCTGGTTGGAAACCTTTTCTTTTAGTTCTCGCGGCACTGGTTTCTGCACGAACCTGTGCGATGGCTTTCAATCGAATTGTGGATCGCGAGTTCGATAAAAAAAATCCGCGCACTGCCAGCCGTCATTTGCCGCGTGGCGAAATTTCTCTGGCCAGCGCGTGGTTGCTCTGTCTTTTGAGCGGCGCGGGTTTGGTTATCGCAAGTGTTTTTCTGAATCGAATTTGTTTTTATCTTTCGCCCGTGGCGCTGTTTTTCGTTTGTTTTTATTCCCTCACAAAACGCTTTACAGATTTCACGCATGTTTTTTTAGGAATAGCTTTGGCGCTTGCGCCGATTGGCGCGTGGCTCGCCGTTCGCGGAGAAATTATTTTCTGGCCAATGCGCGAAAGTTTTTTCCTTCCGTTGCTGCTCGCGGTTGCCGTCGTCTTTTGGCTGATCGGTTTCGATTTAATTTACGCGATTCAGGATTACGATTTCGATGTCGCAAATAATTTAGGTTCGCTGGTAGTGCGCTGGGGGATGAGCAATGCGCTTTCCGCCGCGTTTCTTGCGCACATGCTGATGGCGGGAGTGTTGCTGATGTTCGGTTTGCTCAGCGGATTCAAGTTGGCCTATTTCATCGGGATGCTGATTATAACATTTTGTCTGGTGCTGGAACATTGGCTGGCGCGCCGCCGCAGTTTGAATTGGATTAACAATTCTTTTTTCCGTTTGAACGCATTGATCAGCGTCATCTTTCTGGTCGTGACGGTGACGGAAGTCGTGTTTCCATTTTTCAAGATGCGTTAAATTTTTTTGACCTGAATTTACAAAATTCACTGAATTTTTTCGGAGCAATTTTAAAAATTCTTTTGATCCTGTCAAAACCTCGTCCAAAAACTTTCATTTTTCCGGTAACATCTGGCGCGATTTGCTTCTGAGTAAGGTGTATGAATGAGGACAATCCGAAAATGCCCGAAGCCAATAAATGTCCGCAATGCGGCACGCCACTCAAAAGTCCGGCGCTGGGCGGGCTTTGTCCCGCTTGCCTCCTCAAAGAAGGCGCGGCGGGCGACACCGTAACGGGCGGACGATTTCCTTTTTTTGAACCCCCTCCTGTGGCCGAACTCGCGGCCAAATTTCCACAACTGGAAGTTCTCGAACTCATCGGGAAAGGCGGCATGGGCGCAGTTTACAAAGCGCGCCAAAAGGAACTCGACCGAGTTGTCGCATTGAAAATTCTTCCGCCTGGCATCGGTGAAGAAGCGGGATTTGCGGAACGTTTTTCCCGTGAAGCCAAAGCGCTGGCGAAATTGAATCACCCCGGCATCGTGACCATCCACGACTTTGGTCGCGCGGATGGACTTTATTTTTTCGTCATGGAATTTGTGGACGGCGTGAATCTCCGCCAACTTTTGGCGGGCGAACGAATTTCTCCGCGTGAAGCGCTTGCCATCGTTCCGCAAATTTGTGACGCGCTGCAATTCGCGCACGACCACGGCATCGTCCATCGCGACATCAAGCCGGAAAATATTTTGATGGACCGACGCGGTCGGGTGAAGGTCGCCGATTTTGGTTTGGCGAAGTTGATCGGAACGGACGCACCCCTCACCCCGTCCCTCTCCCCATCCGATGCGGAGAGGGTGGCGAAGCCGGGAGAGGGAAATCCCCTTTTCACCGAAGCAGGCAAAGTCATGGGCACGCCCAATTACATGGCGACCGAACAAGTTTCGCATCCTGCCGAGGTCGATCATCGCGCGGATATTTACGCGTTGGGCGTGGTGTTCTACCAAATGCTCACCGGCGAATTGCCCGGCAAACAGATCGAAGCGCCCTCCAAGAAAGTTCACATCGACGTGCGGATGGATGAAATTGTTTTGCGCGCTTTGGAGAAAAAGCCGGAGTTGCGCTACCAACAAGCCAGCGTTCTAAAAACGCAGGTGGAAACGATTGCGAGTTCCCCACGCCTGCTGCGGATCAATCGCCTTCGAGGACCGCTTTCCATTCTGATTTAACGGCTCATCCGGAAACCAGTTTTGCAGCAAGCAGAATTCTGGCGGGAAGTTTTTGGCTGTTGATTACGATTGTTTTAGCTTTGGGCCAGCAGTGGGTTCGCTCATCGCCCC
>JALYXC010000276.1 GCA_030947315.1 Verrucomicrobiota bacterium
AGCGCATCCGGCCCATCCAGGCGTTTCTGAAATGGTTGCACGCGCCATTCAATCAGCGGCGAAGGCAACGCAAATGCCCGCTGGAATTTTTTCCATGTTGCATGGAACCAGTCACGAGGTTGGCCTGCAACTCGTTCGCCATCCCACCGCGAAAGCCGTTGGATTTACCGGCTCGTTGAAAGCTGGTCGCGCCTTGTTTAATGCCGCAGCGGCTCGTCCCGAACCAATTCCCGTTTACGCCGAAATGGGCAGCACAAATCCCATTTTTATTTTGCCAAATGCTTTGCAAAAAAATGGAAATGCCATCGCGGAAAACTTAGTTCAATCCGTCACTTTGGGCGTCGGCCAATTCTGCACCAATCCCGGTTTGGTTTTCGGTTTACGCGATGAACATTGGAAATCGTTTGCCACAAAAACCGGGCAACTCGTGGAAAAAATTTCTCCGGGAACAATGCTTTATCCAACTCTTTGCCAACACTTTCACGATGGAATTCAAATGGTGCAAAAAATTCCCGGCGTTCGACTCACCGGAAAATCGTCTGCCAATTCCAGTCCGCTGCAAGCGGCCGTCGTCGTTTTTGCTGCGGACGCCAAAACGTTTTCTGAAAACGAAATTCTACACGCAGAATTATTTGGACCAACGACGTTTTTGGTCGGATGCGATTCAATGCAGGAACTGGAAAATCTCGCGCAAAATTTGCCGGGACAATTAACCGCGACAATTCACGGCACCGAAGAAGAATTGTCGCAGGCGCAAAACCTGATTTTAATTTTGCAGCAAAAAGCCGGGCGCCTTTTGTTCAATCAATTTCCGACTGGCGTGGAAGTTTGTCCTTCCATGCATCACGGCGGGCCGTATCCAGCCACGACCGATTCGCGCACCACGTCCGTCGGCACGGCGGCCATCGAACGATTTGCGCGCCCCATTTGTTTTCAAAATTTTCCGGATGCTGCGCTGCCAGTTGAATTGCAAAATATAAACTCCCGAAAAATCTGGCGTCGCGTGAACAACGAACTGACGAAAAACGATTGCTGATTTTGTGACTCCAGAAATTTCCATCGACGCTTTCGAAATTTTCGCTAACGGTTTGGATCATCCCGAATGTCTCGCCTTTGATCGCCACGGCGACCTCTGGGCAGGCGGCGAAGCGGGACAAATTTATCGCATCTCGCCGGATGGAAAAGTGCAACTCGTCACGACGCTCGACAGTTTTTGCGCCGGCCTCGCCTTTTCGCTCGAAGATGAATTGTTCGTTTGCAATCCCGCTCTCGGCATTGTTCGGGTCACAGTGGGCGGAGAATTTTCTGTTTTTGCCAGTCACGTCGGGAAGCATAAAATTGCTTGCGCGAATTATGGTTTGTTCGATTCGTCCGGAAATTATTACGTGACCGATTCCGGCCAATGGAAAAAAAGCAACGGCTACCTGCTGCGATTTCGTCCTGATGGCAAAGGCGAAATCCTCGCTGGGCCGCTTGGTTACGCCAACGGCCTCGCCTTGACCGTCGATGAAAAAAATTTATTCATGGTCGAAAGCAATACCGATTCCGTCTTCCGTTTTGAAATTCGCGCTGACGGTTTGGTCAGCGCGCCGGAAATTTATGCAACCGATTGCGGACGATTTCCCGATGGCCTCACGCTCGACGCCGAAGGAAATCTTTACGTCTGCTGCTACGCCTCTGACGAAATCTGGCGCATCAGTCCGTCGCGAAAAAAAATTTATTCGCTTGGGATCGCAACGCGATTCTCCTCGGCAGTCCGACAAACATGGCTTTTGGCGGAGAAAATTTTGACGAACTTTATTTTGCGAATCTCGCGCGAACTACAATTACCCGCGCAAAAATCGGATGCAAAGGGCAGCCGCTCGCTAACCAAAAAGCGACAAAAAAATTAAAGCCACGCCCTAATCCATTGTGATCGCAAATGAAACGCCTCGAAAATAAAATCGCCCTTGTCACCGGAGCCGCGCATGGAATTGGCAAAGCCATCGCCCAGATTTTTTCCGAAGAAGGCGCGACGGTTTTTATCGCCGACCTCGATGAAACTGCTGGGGAAAAAGCGGCGTCGGCCATTCGCAAAAAAGGTGGCGCAGCCATTTTTATTTGTTGTGATGTTTCATCTGCTGAACAAGTTGCGCACGTCGTAAAACAAGCCGCCGAAAAAAATGGCCGCATTGATATTTTGTGCAATAACGCCGCCTACATTTCCAAATGGCACAACGCGGCTGAATCTTCGGATGAAGAATGGGAAAAATGTTTTCGCGTGTCACTGA
>JALYXC010000320.1 GCA_030947315.1 Verrucomicrobiota bacterium
CTGCCGAACTGAAGCCTAACGCAAAGGTCAAAGTCATCGCGCCGGATGTTGAAGACGATGTCGCCCGCGATTTTGAGCGTTTGTCTGAACCTGCCTTTCAGAAATTCTGGGACAATCCGCTCGATGCCGATTACGACAAACTTTAATCGCGGGGCGATCCTTTTGATTCCTTTTCCGTTTTCGGATCAAACGTCGTCGAAAATCCGCCCGGCAGTTGTCGTCAGCCCGCCCTACCCTTCTGATGATTTACTCGTCGTGGCGGTGACATCCGTTGGGGAGAAGTTGCGTCCCGGCGAATTTCCCATTCAATTCTGGCGCGAGGCTGGTTTGATTCATCCATCGTTTGCCAAGCGCGCCGTGGCTTCTGTGGCCAGCAATCTGGTGCGAAAGCAATTGGGATTATTACGCGAAGCCGATCTGGCAAAGCTGGACGAAGCGATTCGGCTTTGGTTTGGGCTTGGCCGCTGAACTCGGCTGGGAAAATAATGCCCAACGGGCCGGGACGCGATTGATGGTTCGAGTGGAAATTGCGGCGGTAGGTTTTTTCATCGTTCCAGATTTTCCAATGTTCTTTGTTCCGCAACGGTGAGTTCACTCAACAATTTCCCTAAACGCTCTGCCGCTTTTAAGAAATTTTTTTCCACTGCTTGCCTATAGTATTTACAAGCCTGAACTTTATCTTGTGTGAGGCCTTCTCCATGTTCGTGGAGCAATCCCAATTCGTATAATGCTTCGGCGTTGCCATTTTTCGCGGCTTTCTTAAAACATCTCAACGCGAAACCCAAATCCTTCTTTACACCACCCAATCCGTTCTTAGCCAGAGTCCCGACACTTTTCTGCGCAATCGCGACGTCGCCAATTGCAGCGACCGAATACCATGCAAAAGCTTTTTTCAGATCCATTTCGATTCCACAGCCGGTTTCGTAACAGTCTCCAAGATTATTCGCACAGAGCGCATGTCCTTTATCTGCGCCTTTTTGGAAGAGTCTCACGGCTTCCTTTTTGTCCCGAAAAACGCCAGTTCCATTTTTGTAGCAAATTCCGAGATTACAGATCGCTCCCAAATGACCTTGGCTCACCGCCAAACGATACCATTTGACGGCCTCTTCAAAGTTTTTTTCTACACCTAATCCACGCGCATAGTTGACTCCTAAATTAAATTGTGCAGCGGCCAATCCTTTCTTAGCAGACGCTAAATAATATTCGACAGCCTTGATAGGGTCCAAAGGGACTCCGTACCCATAGCGATAAAGAATTCCGAGTTGATTCAAAGCCAAAGCGTAACCACGTGCTGCTGCCAGTTCATAATGTTCTCTCGCCCGGACATAATCTTTAGTCACGCCATTTCCTGTGTGATACAAAGTGCCCAACGCAGTCGCGGCTTCTGCATGCCCATTTTGCGAAGCTTTGGCAAACCACTTTGCCGCTTCTGCAGCATTCTTTTCAACTTCTTTGCCCGTCTGATACATTGTTCCCAGTTCCCATTGGCCTTCAGCATTATTGTCGCCAGCTCGCTCTCGAATTTTTTTTTGAATTCGGGATTCACGTTCAAATGGAGTTTCTCCAAATGGATACTTTTCTCCAGCAGCTATAAATTCAATTTCAAACCCAACCCGCACGCCGTTTTCAACCAATTCAAACACGGAAAACGATCCGTCACCAAAACCGGAATGAACAAACGGCATCACAGCACCGCGCGCCGCATCAAGAGTTGCAGTCCCAAACGAATTATCCGTTTCCAAATCTTCTTGGATAATTTCGTAAGATGCATCGTCATCGTTACCCCAAGCTTTTGAAAATATTTCAAAATCACAAATTCCTGTGTTGGCGGTATCGGTCCACGTTTTGCCGATTTCAGAACAGAGTTGAGGAATCGTGTTCTTGCGAAAAATCCGCAGGCGGGAAATTCGCCGGTCTCCGCCATAACTGTTTGCTTTGGCTTGAATGAGATATTTTCCAGAATCCAGGGAAACAAGAAGTCCGTCTTCTTTGGAAGGAACAAACTGCGCATCCACAATCAGGATACTCGTTCCTTTCAAATCAAAATCGTGAAAGTCCAGCCATTCAGTTTGAACCCCAGTTGAGGGCGTTTCTTGCAGGAACGCTTCAATCGGTTGTTGAAAATAATCGGCTAATTTCATAGAGCCAATTCGTCCTGATCAAATA
>JALYXC010000356.1 GCA_030947315.1 Verrucomicrobiota bacterium
ATGTAGCCTCCCGTGCCGGTCGTGAAATTAAAGGTGCCAAGAAAATTCCATGTTCCTCCATTAATTTGTTGGTTGATAGAAAACACTGCGCTGGCGCCGTTATAAAAAACACTTTCTTGTCCAGCAGTCGTGCGATTACTTCCCTGCGGATGCCATTCGTAAACATTGTAATCGCCGGCAGTCAATATATTCGGTATGAACCTTACATAAGCTGCACCAGTCCCACCACTTTTGTAGCGATAGTCGGTTGCATATTTATCAACTGAACTGGTTCCCGTTGACCATGATCCCACGATGGTCGCTGCGAGATTGTCGATAATAATGTCAGCTACTTGTCCGCTGGCCAGCGTAGTAAAAGTAAAGTCGCCTGAGGTGGACAACTGGCCCGAAGCATTCTTGGATTTGACGTGGTAATGATAACTGGTCGAGGCAGTCAAACCGCTGAGGTTGATGGAGTGACTCACGACCATCGTGCCGTTGGAAACCGTCGTTCCATAACTCGTCGTCAGGCCATAATCCACGACGCTGTCGCTGCTGATGTCCGTATTCCAAGTGATGGTTGCGGCGATGTCGGAGATATTGCCTGCTGCTACATTGGAAATAACCGGCGCCGCCGGCGGGCCCGCAGCAGTAGCAACCCACGTCGAGAGTTGGGCGGCAGTGCCGTTGAAGACATCGAGATCGACGTTTCCGGATATGCCAGGAACTGATCCGGTGCTGGAGTACTGCCAGAAGTTCCAGATGCCTCCGCCCCACAAGTTACAATTCGAACACGAGCTCCACGGTGTTCCGGTTTGCGGATCAGCGCCGCTGTAATTGGCCACCCAAGTGCCAAACATGGACGAACTGCTGTCCATGTTGCAGTAAGAACACGCGCTCGAATACATCACCGGTTTGATGGTGACTCCCACGGCAGCGGCTTTGGCCAATATGTTATTGTACCATTGGTTGGCCCAGTCGGAGTAGCTGGTCGCGCCGACAATGCCAGTAAACGATTCCATGTCCAACATGGGCATGAGGGTTTTCCCATCGGCCAGAATATAGGGTCCCGCAGTGGCCCAGAAGTAATCCGCCTCGACGCTCGGGCTGTTCGTAGCCGGGAAAGCGAAATGATAAGCGCCCATGAGAACTCCTGCCGCCTTGCCATTGCTCATGTTGGCGGTGAAATTCGCATTGACCAGATAGGCACCGCGGGTGGCTTGAGCCCAGGCAAACGTGACACCCGATCCCTTGACGCTCACCCAATCGATCGTGCCTTGCCAACGTGATACATCAATGCCATTAGCGCGTTGTGCCATGGCGTGGCCGGACCCCAAGGCCAGGATTAGCGCGGTGACAGCAATGATTCCTCGAAAAGAAGTACGTGGAGTTTTTGTTTTCATAGTGAATAACGACGTTTTCGTTAAAACGGAATGAAGTATTTTTTTCATAAATATTTTTTATAAATTAATATAATAGGGCGCCATTCGCGAAGGATTTGAAAAACTTCGCTGCGATGCCGAGATGCGTCCGCTCGCCGATGCTGCCATTTGCCGTTCCGAATCAGGTTGGATTGTTGGCATCAAGGAACATAGACAAATTTAATCGCATCCGCGATGGCTACTTGTCCCGCATCGGTGAAGCCATCGGTGATTCTTACGTAATTGATCGCGCCATTGACCAGATTGAAAGTGCCGAGTAGATTCCATCTGCCGCCATTTAATTGCTGGTTCACGTTGATAGTGACAGATCCGCCGTTGTAGGAAATTACATGCGGCGCTCCAGTAGTGCGGTTGCTTCCAATAGAATGCCATTCATAGATTTGATAATTGCCCGCTGTGACAATCGTCGGTTTGTATTGCAAGTAAGCTGAACCGGTTCCTTGCGCTTTAAAACGATAATCGCTGCCATATCTATCCACGGCCGTAGTTCCTGTGCTCCATGATCCCACGATGGTCGCTGCGGGATTGTCGATAATAATGTCGCTCACTACTCCACCGGCGGTAGCAACCCACGTCGAAAGTTGGGCCGTCGTGCCGTTGAAGACATCGTGATCGACGTTTCCGGAAATGCCAGGAACCGAGCCGGTGCTGGTGTACTGCCAAAAGTTCCAGGCGCCTCCACCCCATAAGTTACAGCTCGTACAGCAACTCCAGGGTGTTCCCGTCTGCGAACTCTGGCCGTTGTAATTGGCCATCCAACTGCCAAATCCAGAGCAACTGCTGTTAAAGTTGCACATAAAGCTGGAGCTCGAATAGAGCACGGGTTTGATGGTGACTCCCGCGGCGGCGGCTTTGGCCACAACTGCATTGTACCATTGGTTGGCCCAATCGGAGTAGCTGCTCGCGCCCACATAGCCCGAAAATGTCTCTATGTCCAGCATGGGCATGAGGGTTTTCCCATCGGCTTTGATATAAGGGCCGGCGGTGGCCCAGAAGTAATTGGCCTCGGTGCTCGGGCTATTCGTAGCCGGGAAAGCGAAATGATAAGCGCCCATGAGAACTCCTGCCGCCTTGCCATTGCTCATGTTGGCGGTGAAATTCGCATTGACCAGATAGGCGCCGCGAGTGGCTTGAGACCAGGCAAATGTGACGCCTGACCCCTTGACGCTCGTCCAATCGATCGTGCCTTGCCAGCGTGATACGTCAATGCCCGAAGCGCGTTGCGCCATGGCGTGGCCGGATCCCAGGGTCAGGACTAAGGCGGTTACAGCAATGATTCGTCGAAAAGAAGGACGTGGAGTTTTTATTTTCATAGTGAATAGCGGCGTTTTCGTTAAAACGGAATGTAGTTTTTTTTTCATAAATAACTTTTATACAATGATGCACGTCGGGTGAATTAAGTATTTCTAAAAGAAATTTTTTATTGTGTCTATAGGGGAAAACCTGAAAATGAACTTTTCTTGCAGTGGCTTGAAAAATTTAAAAGAGGCTTTGACTTTCAAAATTGTTTCCGACAGTTTCCGAAATTAAAATATATTACCGATTGCTTCGTGGGAACCGAAAAGCGTACAACGTCGCACATTTGTCATGGGAAAAACTTTAATCATTGCTGAAAAGCCGTCCGTCGCCAACGACCTCGCCAAAGCGCTGGGCAGTTTTAAAAAAGAGGCGGATTACTTTGAAAATGACCGATTTGTGATTTCTTCCGCGGTCGGCCATCTCCTTACGATTTGTGTTCCGGAAGAGTTTGAAGTCAAGCGGGGCAAATGGAGTTTTGCCAATCTGCCGATGATTCCACCCCGGTTCGATTTGCAACCGATTGAAAAAAGCGAAGCACGTTTAAGAGTTTTGCTCAAACTTCTTAAACGCAAGGACGTTGATTCGCTTATTAACGCTTGCGATGCCGGACGCGAAGGCGAACTGATTTTTCGTTACATTGTTCAATATGCCAAATCGCAAAAACCGATTCAGCGGCTCTGGCTGCAATCCATGACGCCTGCCGCCATTCGGGAAGGGTTCGAAAAACTTCGACGCGATGCCGAAATGCGTCCGCTCGCCGATGCGGCCATTTGCCGTTCCGAATCCGATTGGATTGTTGGCATCAATGGCACGCGCGCCATGACCGCTTTTAATTCTAAATCGGGCGGATTTCATCTCACGACGGTGGGCCGTGTGCAAACTCCCACGCTGGCAATTCTGGTAGAACGCGAGGAGCGCATTAAAAAATTCGTGGCGCGTAATTTTTGGGAAATTCAAGGAACGTTTGCGGCGCAAGCGGGTAAATATCAAAGCCGCTGGTTTGATGAAGCATTCAAGAAAAATGAAGCCGAGGTCGAACGGACGAATCGCTTAATGGCGCGGTTGGGTTTGAATATCCCTGACGCGGCGGAACGGCTTGCCATGAAGCATGGCACGTTTGAAGAAGAACATCGCTCTGGCGTGCGTTTGTGGCATGGCGAAATTGCAGAAGCAATCTGTAACAAATGTCTGGGCAAACCGGGCATTGTCACGGAAGAAAACAAACCGAGCACGTCATCGTCGCCCTTGCTTTATGACCTCACGAGTTTGCAGCGCGACGCGAACATGAACTTTGGTTTTTCGGCAAAAAATACTTTGGCGGTTGCGCAGGCTCTTTATGAAAAGCATAAAGTTTTGACATATCCGAGAACGGACGCGCGCGCATTACCGGAGGATTATCTTGAGAAGGTGAAGACAACGCTCGGAATGTTGAGTGACACGACTTACAGCAGATTTGCGGAGCAGATTTTGAAAAGTGGCTGGGTGCGTCCAAATAAGCGCATTTTCAACAATGTAAAAATTTCGGATCACTTTGCAATTATTCCGACACTCGTTGCGCCGAAGCACTTAAGCGAACCGGAACAAAAAATTTACGATCTCGTCACGAAGCGTTTTCTCGCGATTTTTTATCCAGCCGCTGAGTTTCTCATCACAACACGCATCACCCGGGTTGAGAAAGAGGCCTTCAAGAGTGAAGGCAAGGTAATTACATTTTCAGGTTGGTTGGAGGTTTACGGAAAAGAAGCGCAAGCTGACGATGATAGTCCGAACTTGGTGCCAGTTCAGCCGAACGAAATAGTCAATACTATTGCTGTGGATGCAAATCAAAACGTGACCAAACCGCCCGCCCGATTTTCCGAAGCGACACTTTTGTCCGCCATGGAAGGCGCGGGGAAACTGGTCGAAGACGAAGAATTGCGCGAGGCAATGAGCGCCAAAGGACTCGGCACGCCCGCGACTCGCGCGACCATTATCGAAGGTTTGCTCTGGGAAAAATATATTTTACGCAACGGCCGCGAACTGCAAGCGACGGCCAAAGGCATTTCCTTAATCACACTTTTGCGCGGACTGGGCGTAGCCGAACTCAGCTCGCCCGAACTAACCGGCGATTGGGAATTTAAATTAAAACAAATGGAACATGGCGAACTGCAACGTCCTGATTTCATGCGCGAGATTGAGGAAATGACTCGCCGCATTGTCGCCAAAGCCAAACAGTACGAAAGCGACACGATTCCCGGCGACTTCGGAGAATTAAGTGTGCCGTGCCCAAAATGCGGCGGAGTCATCAAAGAAAACTATAAAAAATTTCAATGCCAGAAATGCGATTTTGCTCTTTGGAAAATTGCGGCGGGAAGACAATTTGAAATTTCAGAAGTCGAAGAACTCATTACAAAAAAAACCGTCGGCCCACTCCAGGGTTTTCGCAGCTCCAAAGGTTTTCCGTTCGCTGCCATTGTGAAACTCACGCCGGAATTCAAAACCGAATTTGATTTTGGCAACGAAACCAATGCCGATGGAACTGCGGCGACCGAGGTGGATTTTACCGGAAAAGAGCCGCTCGGCAAGTGCCCGAAATGCGGCGCGCGAGTGTTTGAGAACGGAATGAATTATGTCTGCGAGAAGGCGACCGGCCCGAACAAGACCTGCACTTTTCGCAGTGGGGCGATCATCTTGCAGCAGCCGATTGACGGGGCACAGATGGTCAAGCTGCTCGCGACCGGCAAAACCGATTTGCTGACGAAATTTATTTCCAAAAAAAATAATCGTTTCTTCAAAGCGTTTCTCACGATAGGCAAAGATGGAAAAGTCAGTTTTGAATTCGAGCCGCGCGGCGAAGGAAAAACAAAAACGGGCGCGAAAAAAAACACGACCCCCAAAGAGCCAACAGAGAAAATAGATTTCGCCGGCAAAACGTCCTTGGGCAAATGTCCGAAGTGCGGCGGAAAAGTTTTTGAAACGGAAACGGATTACGTTTGTGAAAATTCACAAAAAGATTCCAAGCCATGCAAATTCAAAATCGGCAAGGAAATTTTGCAGCAGCCGATTGACACAACGCAGGCGCAAAAACTTCTCACCGACCACAAAACCGATTTGCTTAAAAATTTTATTTCCAAAGCCGGAAAACCATTCCCTGCCTATCTGGTGATGGATGATAATGGCAAAGTGACTTTTGAATTTCCTCCGCGCTAAACAGAAGACTGATGTGGTGGAAATCTTTTTCAGCCCAAAGCGCGATGCTTTCGGCGAAGAAATGAGAAAATTATCGGGCTTACGGCAAATGAGCGATTCTCTTAAAAAAGCTGAGCCGGGCGACCCTTCGATCCGGCATTTCCTGCAGCATCTTTCCCTGGATCGCGGCGCTTCAATTTATACGCAACGGAATTACTCCCAGGCTCTCGCGGAATTCCATCGCTGGTATCATGAAGAACGCCGGCAATCGCCCGCGTGGGATAAACTTGAACGCGATGATTTCCGAAGTTATGTCCGCTTTCTGGGGCGGAATAATTTGAGCCGCGCGGCGATTCAACTTCGCTTTTCTGCGTTGCGTTCGTTTTATAAATTTTTAATCCGCCGTGGCATGGCCAGCAAATCACCCATCAAAAATCTTGCGCTGCCGAAAATTGGAAAACGTTTGCCGAAATTTTTAACCGCACAACAGATGAACGATTTGCTGAACGCGCCTTTGCAGTTACTGCCGAAGAACGAAAAAAAGAAACGAGGACGCCCGATTGAAACGAGTGTAGCCGTTCGCGACGCGGCGATTTTGGAAACGATTTATTCCTGCGGGCTGCGCATCAGCGAATTGTGCGGATTGACTGCTGCCGACATTGATTTTAACGAACAACTGCTGCGTGTTTTGGGCAAAGGAAAAAAAGAGCGGCTCGTTCCCATCGGCCAACCCGCGCTGCAAGCCATCGAAAAATACTGGCAGCTTTTGCCACAATGGCCGGTTGGGAATGCCCCGGTTTTTCTGGCTAGCGCAAAAAAGAATCCTCCACTTTCACCGCGAGTTTTCCAGTTGCGATTAAAAAAATATCTGATGATTGCCGGACTTGACCCGACTTTAACACCGCATAAGCTTCGGCATACTTATGCTACCCTCATGCTCAATGCCGGCGCCGATTTGCGCAGCGTGCAGGAATTGCTCGGCCACGCGCACCTGGTCACGACCCAAATTTACACCCACGTTTCCACAGAGAGATTAAAACGCGCTTATGACGACGCACATCCGAGAGCAAAATAAAAACTGCGCCATTCAGAAATTTTCTTGCCAAAGGCGGATAAGTCGGTAGATATTGGCCACCTAGTTTACGTGGCTGGATAGCTCAGTTGGTAGAGCAGAGGACTGAAAATCCTTGTGTCGCCGGTTCAATTCCGGCTCCAGCCACCACTTTTTGGAAACTTTTCCCGAGGATTTAAATCAATCTTCCGTTTTTTTTTAAATTTCACCGATGATTTAAATAACTGACCCCGCGCGATATTCAACAAAATGATTTTATTGCAAACGATAGAATCTGACCGGCCCAAAAACAATTGCGGTAAAAACAGTGCGTCCTAAAATATTCGTCACCGTGACAGGGAACGAGAACCAGTTTGTCAGGTCGACGGAAGTCTGGAGTTCTGATTGGGGCGTGGCATTCTCTACGGTCAAAACCACGGTTTGATTAGTCACGACTATCGATCTAAAAATGGGCACGGCTGCGGAAGTGGCTACTAACTGTCCAGTCAGATGAAGCAGGACAGTAACGGGAATACCGGCGTTGAAATTGAAAACATAATCGGTATCAACAGGAATCGTAATTTTCTGCGTGCCCCCCATATTCGTCAACGATGCGCCACTATTGACTTTGTTAGTGGAAAGACCGGCCAGGGAAAGAGACCCCGATGAAATACTCGCATTGTAATCAAGAGCGGAACTGGAATTCGTATTAAAAGAAAAGAGAAGGGCGCTCGAATTAAAGTTGTTATTAATGATCGTCAGAACTGGACTTGTCACATCCAAAGTAACATTTCGTAATGCAACATTCACTAGAACGCCGCCGAAAGGGGAGTTGACGGTGGCGCGAGCGCCATAATCGGCAGGCGCACTGCCGGCGGCGCCGCCTGAAAGCGGTTGCCAGACTCCATTGGTCCGAGCGTCAATGATGCTGGAACCGGTGAACTGAATAGTGGAAGCGCTCACATCAGCATTGATATTGCCGGTGTACACGGTTGTCAGACTGCCGGGGCCCTGCTGGACGAAGGGCGACCCATTAGCGGTGCCGGAGAGGGTCAGTTGGCTCTGATTGGGGTCGAGGGAAAAAACAGTGGGAACGCCCTGTGCATTGTTCTGCAGAAAGATTAAGCTAAGACAAAGAAATGCTGCCGAAAGAATAGAGTTGTGGTTTTTCATTTTTTGAGGCTAACAGATTGGCATGGTACGTCAATCCCTAAATTGAATTAATTTTTCAGCGATTTCAAATC